>CAILTC010000139.1 GCA_903837025.1 uncultured Bacteroidota bacterium
CGATCTTGTTAGGACTTTGTCTCGAATATTGGCCCAAGAAGATTCTTTGGTGACAATAACATCAACGCCATATTTTTTGAATAAGCCTAATTCTTTGGCCATTACAATTGGAGAACAATCCGTAAGTGGAATAAATCCTAGTTTTATGGGCTCTTTTGACTGCGCATTCGAAGTCATCGAAATCAGTACTATAAACATCATTACCATGGATGCTGTTAGCAAACTTGCTGTTTTTTTGATTCTATTTTTCATTATACTATTTTTTAAAATTTGAATTACATTTTTTTGACTGCCAAGAAATTGGGTGAAATTTTCACCATTATATAAGCCCATTGCCCAGTCAATTTTGGGTTTGCAATATTCTTAACTGCTGCAGAAGCCATTGTATTGGTAGCATTCATCAAGGAATAACCGCCTTCGATATTGATTAATTTAGTAAAGTTATATTTGGCTGTTAAGTCAAATTCGGTTCCTAAATATTTCGATTTATTAGCCGGAAGTGTATTTGCTGCTTCAAACCCATGTACATCTACTAATAAGGTTAATTTGTCACTGGCATTGTATTTGGTTTTGAAAAAGTAGTTTAGCAAACCTTGGTTGCCAAAAGGACTTGCGGCATAAAAATAATCCATTGATCCCCAAAATTTATGTGGTGTTCCGTATAAAGGATCAAAACGATTGTTTTGTGAGGCTGCTGTGGTACCATCGTTTCCAGATAAAAAGTCAACTCCTGGTCCTACAAACAACTTTCTGTTTACTTGATAGGTAGCGGTAATTGAAGCCAATTTTGCACTTATATCGGTACCTAATTTATCGTGACCTCCTTGATAATAAGCACTACCGATCAAGTTTAATTTTCTAGTTGGCATTATATTATAGAAGAAACCTGTCGTAGTTCGAGAATTTACCCCTTGAATAAAAGTTGGAGCCGCTGCTGTTCCTGTAAATTTGCTAAAATCATCTTTGAAGAATAAGAAAGATAAGTCACCAAAGAAAAATTTTCGACCTAAATAAAGGTATTGAAAGGATTTGTATTCGTGTTGAATCCCATTTGTACCAGCGGTGTAGGTAGTTGTTGCAGGCAAAGCATTATAAATTGTACCCGAACTTGGTTCTTTGCCGGCAGTATAATTTTGGTTAAAGGCAGCCCCTATATCTGCAATCCAACCTTTATTGGCAAATTTTAAGATAATCGCATCATGATTGCGCCCTTGTTGCAACCAATCTGAACTTCCTAATACTTTTTGGTCATCATAAGAAATCTCTTGACGTCCTGCTTTTATTGATAAATTTTGAATTTTGCTAATGGTATCATTTAAGAAAATTTCTCCCCAAGCTTCGTGAAATAATAAACCATTATTCGCTTCTGTTGTTGTTCTGTTAATAGAAGAAGCATCTTCTCCCCAAACTCGAACATCCTGTAATGAAGCATATACCTTATAACGGTACCCTGTAAAACCGATATTCAATCGTGTTCTTTGCGAAGTGAATAAGACGCCTTTAGCTCCATTAGTGAGTAAAGTTCCTTGACCTCCTTTTGCTTCGGTTCTTTCTCTAATTTGGCCTGTTGCCACTAATTGCGCTTTTGCTTCATTATGACTTAGAAAGGTTAAGGCTATGCCTAGAAAAATAGATTTTGAAAGATTGAAATTTAAAATCCCCCCTTTTTTTGACTCTTTGCTATTCAGTAAGTTTGTTTTAATCGTTTTCATATTCATTTGTTTAAATTAGTATGAGGCAAATGTATGTAAGTATTAATACTTACTTATATGAAATAAAACAGACCGAAATAGTCTTTTAACACAAGAAATAAAGGATTTATAGCAGTTGCTTTTATGTGTTTTCGCAGAAAACGAACGCGAAGTCAACTATAGAATGGGATTGTAGACTAGAAAAAATACGTAGTTGTTTCATTTTGTCCTTTCGAGCCGTGAGAGAAATCACTTAAAAGGATATTAAAATAAGGATAGTTGTCCAAAAAAAGAATAAATTCCTGTCCAACAAAAGGTTCCGAGTATAATTGCACTGGTTTATTCGGTACGAGTTCAGTAGGAACGAATCATTTTGTAGCAACGGGTTTCAACCCGTTGGCTTGTGATATTGCAATGTTTTAACCCGTTGTTTTATTGAATTGCAATGGGTTTCAAACCATTTATTTATGATATTACGATGTTTTTCAACCCGTTGGCTTGTGATATTGCAATTTTTTTGAACCCTTTTTTTTATTGAATTGCAATGGGTTTCAACCCGTTGAACACAATTATTTATGTTCGATGATTTCAAATCGCATTTTTTCAACATTTAATAATCCAATTTTCTTACCAACAGTATTGATAAGTAACTCTTTTTTTAGACTAGAAATCACTCGGATCACTTGTTCTTCGGTAGTTCCGGCAAAATCGGCAATGTCACGTCTTGACAAATCAACATCTATGATTCCATTCGATTGTCCAAATTTTCGATGAATGTATAGTAAGGTATCAATTACTCTTTCTCGAACATTCATTTGGGCGATTTTCCTTATATTATTTTCGCTTTTATTCAATTCTTCGGCATAAAAAAGCATTAAATCAAAAGTAAATTCCGGGACATTGCGAAGAATTTCCAGCATATCTTCATTAGTGAAAGATC
>CAILTC010000140.1 GCA_903837025.1 uncultured Bacteroidota bacterium
ATAATAAAGCTATTGCAGCTGTTTTTGATAATGGTGAAGTAGAATATGGCGATCTTTTTATAGGTGCCGATGGTAGTAATTCGGTGGTTAGGAAGACTATTTTTGGAGAAACAAATTACACCCCTATCGAAGTTAAGGAAATTGTGGGTGTTTCTAAAAAACGTATTGAGACTATTGATGAAATGACAATTTTTCAGAAAATTCAGGATGAAGAAAAAGGATTGTCCTTTGGATTCATCCCTACCTTCAATGACGAATCTGTTTGGTTCATGCAATATGATGCTAAATTTGTTGAAAAAAATAAGGAAGATAGAAATGATTTAAAGACATTCTGTTATTCGATGCTCGAAAATTTCCCAAAAGAAGTGAAAGAGGTTCTTGATGCAAATGATTTCGAAAACACCTATATATGGAATACAAGAGATTTTGATTTATTGCCAAGTTTTAATAAAGATAATGTTGTTCTAATAGGCGACGCCGCCCATTTGGCATTGCCTTTTACAAGTGCTGGAACTACTAATGCCATTTTAGACGCAAAGATTTTGGTAGATTGTTTGCAAGAATTTCAAGATTATTCTAAAGCTTTCAAAAAATACTATGCTTCAAGATCAGAAAATATTAAAGAACATATTGCGCTAGGTAGGGAGGTAAAGGAACTTTTTCTATATCCCAAAAATCATAACGAACGAGATTTCTTATTGCCATTAGTTGCTGAAAGTAATAATAATAAGATACCTTTAAATAAGCCTTTAAAAATATTATATTTTACAGATCCTATTTGTTCAACATGTTGGTTAATTCAACCCATATTGCGAAAACTTAAATTAGAATATGATGATTATTTAGATATTGATTATAGAATGGGCGGCTTATTACCTTCCTGGAAAACGTATAACAAAGGCCTTATAAAAGAGCCTTCTGATGCAGCAAAACATTGGGAGGATGTGAGTTCATTTCATAAAACACCTATAGATGCTGATATATGGATTGAAGATCCTTTAGATTCATCTTATCCGCCATCGATCGCCTTTAAAGCTGCTCAATTGCAAAATAAAGACAAAGCAATTTTATTTTTAAGAAGAATAAAAGAAATGGTTTTTTTAGAAAAAAAGAACATAACTAACAGAAAGTTTATTGAGAATGCGGCGCTAAGTTGCGGACTTGATTCGGCAGTACTTTTAAAAGATATTCAATCAAAAGCGATTGATCTTTTTAAAGAAGATTTAGAGTTAGCCCAAGTTTATGGGATAACTTCATTTCCAACGCTTTTCTTCTCGAAAGATGCGGATAAAAAAATAGCTTTGAAAGGGTTTCAGTCCTACGAAAAATTTGAAGCAATCATAAAAGAGTTTATTCCTGACGTTGTGAAAAAGAAAATCGACCTTAATCCCTTAGCTGTTTTTGAACTGTATAATATAATGACTGAAGATGAATTTTCTTTTTTAACAGATATTAATTTGGAAACCTCTCGAAAATTGCTTCAAGTACTTTATATAAATGGTGATATCGAAAAGTTGGAGAATAAAAATGGTTTTGTTTGGAAATATAGCTCTTTTTAAGACCTGTTTTTTCCAGCTATAAAAATTATAGAATATAGCTATTTTCTTTTCTCTAAAATGTATTTTTTTTCTTCTTTTAATTTAAATTTGATTGAATTTTAAATTAATATAAAATGTGGAATCAAGTGCAAGAAACCGTTAGTTTTATAAAAGGAAAAACCAATTTTGCCCCAGAATACGGAGTGATTCTGGGTTCAGGATTGGGTAGTTTTACGGATGATATTTTAATCGAATATATACTGCCTTACGGCGAAATTCCCAACTTCCCGGTTTCGACAGTTCAAGGTCATAAAGGTGCTTTAGTTTTTGGAACTATTGGTGATAAAAAAGTCGTTGCCATGCAAGGTCGCTTTCATTATTATGAAGGATATTCGATGCAAGAAGTTACTTTTCCGGTTCGAGTAATGAAATTTTTAGGTGTCGAAAAACTGATTGTTTCCAATGCTTCTGGTGGAGTAAATCCAAATTATGAAGTCGGTTCCGTGGTTATTTTGGAAGACCACATTAATATGATGCCCGAACATCCGTTGCGAGGGAAAAATGATGAACGTTTTGGACCCCGATTTGTCAATATGAGTGAGCCTTATTCTAAAAATATGATTATCAAGGCTAAAGAATTAGCTCAAAAGTTGAATATTAAAGTTCACGAGGGAATTTATCTTGGGCTTCAAGGGCCAACATTTGAAACGCTAGCCGAATACAAAATGGTAAAAATTCTTGGTGCCGATTGCGTGGGAATGTCAACCGTTCCAGAAGTAATCGTGGCGCGACACATGAATATAGAATGTTTTGGATTATCGGTAATTACCGACATGGGCAATGAGGAAAATATCGAAACAGTATCTCATGACGAAGTTTTGCAAGCCGCAAAGAAAGCAGAACCGCATGTGCGAAGTTTAATCAAAGAATTGATTTTGAATTATTGATTCGTCAAAACAATCAAATCGATAATTCTGGAGGAATAACCAATTTCATTGTCATACCAGCCCACTACTTTGACCATTTTATCAATTACCGAAGTCAATTGCGCATCAAAAAGACAGGAGTTTCTATTACCAATAATATCAACGGAAACGATTGGATCTTCGGTATAATCCAAGATTCCTTTTAAATATGTTTGCGAAGCTGTTTTGAAAGCTGCATTTATTTCTTCGATGGTAACAGCACGTTTCACATTAAAAGTAATATCGGTCAAGGAACCGTCAGGAACGGGAACACGGATGCCACAACCCCCAATTTTACCTTCAAATTCAGGAAATATTTTTGTCAATGCTTTTGCAGCACCTGTTGTTGTAGGAACGATCGATTGGCTTGCACCACGTGCTCTGCGTAAATCTTTATGGGGTTGATCGTGTAAGCTTTGGTCTGTTGTATAAGAGTGAATGGTGGTGATATACGCTTGCTCAATACCGCAAAGTTCGTTGATGACTTTCATCATCGGAGCCGCATTGTTTGTGGTGCAACTGGCGTTTGAAACAATGGTTTCGGTTCCGTCAAGGATATTTTGGTTCACACCAAGAACGACCGTTTTTATCGAATCGACTTCGGAAGGAGCGGAGAGAATTACTTTTTTGGCTCCAGCCAAAATATGCGCGTTGATTTCCTCGTGGGTTTTGTATTTCCCAGTAGATTCTACCACAACATCAGTGTTGATGGATTTCCAATCTAAGTTCGAAATGCTTTTTTCGTGAAAAAATAAGTAATGTTTGCCGTCAATGCTGATCCCTTTTTCGTCAGAAGAGACTTCAAAAGGTAAAACCCCGTGAATACTGTCATATTTTATGAGATGTGCCATTGTTTTTGTATCGGCAATATCATTAATAGCAATAACTTCTATTGTGGGATGGTTCAAAAGCAAACGAAATAAATTTCGCCCAATTCTTCCAAAACCATTTATGGCAATTCTTGTTTTCAAGTGTATTGTTTATTCGGTGAATCGTTTATTTGGTGAATCGTTTAAACAAATAAACGATTCACTAAATAAACTTTTATAAAATATGTTTTTGAGCTTTGTAAGAAGAGCGAACTAATGGGCCACTTTCTACATGACGGAAACCTAAATCAAGTCCAAATTTTTCATATTTGGCAAATTGTTCCGGTGTTATAAATTCCTTTACGGGTAAGTGTTTTTTGCTGGGTTGCAAATATTGGCCTATGGTTACAATGTCAACTTTGGCGTTGTGCAAATCTTGCATCGTTTGAAAAACTTCATCTTCGGTTTCGCCAAGACCCAACATAATTCCCGATTTAGTTCGGTTGATTCCTTTATCTTTCAAGTATTTCAGAACTTCTAAACTTCGGTCGTATTTGGCCTGAATGCGGACTTCGCGTGTCAAGCGGCGCACCGTTTCTACATTATGCGAAACTACTTCGGGATTCGCTTCTACGATTCGGTCTATATTTCTTTCGATACCTTGAAAATCAGGAATAAGGGTTTCGAGAGTTGTGTTTGGGTTCATTCTTCGGATGGCTTTTATGGTTTCGATCCAAATAATAGAGCCGCCATCCTTCAAATCATCTCTGTCGACGCTCGTGATTACTGCGTGTTTGATGTTCATGATTTTGATAGAACGCGCTACTTTTTCAGGTTCGTCCCAATCTACGGTTTCGGGTCTTCCGGTTTTTACACCACAAAAACCGCAAGAACGCGTACAGATATTTCCCAAAATCATAAACGTGGCTGTTCCTTCGCCCCAGCATTCGCCCATATTCGGACAACTTCCAGAAGTGCAAATCGTGTTGAGACTGTATTTGTCGACCAAGCCTCGTAATTCGGTATATTTTTGTCCAATTGGGAGTTTTACTCTCAGCCATTTCGGCTTTCCAACAGGTAAAGCATTCTCTAAAACAGTTTCCATAAATCAATTTTTGAAAGCGCAAAGATAATGAATGTTGTTTTAGGAATTGGTTATTTTGAAATGTGATTTTGGGAGGTTTCTATAAAAAGCATCCTACGATTTGTAGGATGCTTTTTGGTAGACTAATTCATTTGTATGCTAATGGGTAAATTATAGGCAGTCCGAACTGCTTTAGAGCCAATCATCCCGGGTGTCCATTTTGTTCTTAGGGATTTCAAAACCCGAATTGCTTCTCTTGCTAATCCATAACCGGGATCTTTTTTTACCTGAATATCAGTCATGCTTCCGTCTTTTTCGATGATAAAAGAAACCAAAACCTTAATCGTATTTACACCTTCAATTTCTGGTTTTTCGAAATTATTGCCCACATAAGTATAGAATTTTGCCATTCCGCCCGGGAACTCGGGAAGTTTGTCTAATGCAGTGGCGGTAACGATTCCATTTCCATCGTCTGGTGGTAGTGTTACATTTCCAGGAGTTCCAGTTGTATTTGTTATCCCTGTTCCGGTTGCTGTTCCTGTACTTGCGGGATGATTTTCGATTGTATTTTTGTTTATTGGAATATCAACAATTAAATCAGGGGTTTTTGAGACAACCATTGGGGCAATAACCGTTGCTTCTTGTTGTTTAATTGCCGGAGTTTTGGTTTTAGGGGTTATTGTTTTTTCAATAGGAACAGTATAATTTGTAACAATAATAGGAATGTCAACTTGAGGTTGAATCGTTTCGATTGTGGGTTTGACAAGAAGATTGGATAAAGAATAAATTCCTGCTAAAATGGCGATTAGTAAAATCCCTGAAAAAAAGGACATCAAAATCGTTCTGGAACTTTCGTGGCGTAATTGATAGGCACCGTACTCCTTGTTTCTGTTTTCGAAAACTAGATTGATCCAACTGTTTTCGCAAATACTTACTTTAGACATAATTTATGATTTTAGTGGTTAAGTATTTGTCAGATCATAGAGAGAGTGGTTTTAACATATAACGTAAAAAATATTCGATATAATATATTAAATATTGATTATTTTTAAAATGTTTTAACAAACGGCAAATAAAAGTGTAATTGGGTCCCTAATTATCGGTTGCCCTGAATGATTTCGGCGAGTAATTTCTTGGCGCGAAGTAGTTTTATTTTTACGTTGCTTATAGGTTCGTCAATTTTGTTGTCGATTTCTTGATAGCTCATTTCCTGAAAATAACGAAGTTGAATGACTTCCTGATAATGGGGTTTGAGCTCTTTGATGAATTGTAAAAGTTGGGAAAGGTTTTGCTCTGTTATTAACTCATCTTCTGCGGATGGAGTTGTATCGGCAATATTGTAGGCTTGTTGGTTTTCATCATCGGTGATTTCGATGAAAAGACTTGATTTCTTTTTTCGTAATAAATCGATGTGAACGTTTTTTGCAATAGCAATTAGCCAGGTGTTAAACTGAAATTCAGGATTATACGAGGCGATTTTATCAAAGGCTTTCGAGAAAGTTTCGATGGTGATATCCTCAGCATTAGTCTCGTTTTCGGTGCGTTTTAGCATGAATCCGTAGACTTCGTTCCAATAAAAATCCAATAGAAAAGTAAAGGCTACTTGATCTCCTTTTTTTGCCTTTTTTATTTGTTTATTTATTTCCAATAGACTGGTTTTGAAAAAATATTTGTGATGAAAATATTTAATTGGGTGAAGATAAGCACAATTTCTATAATCGGAAACCAATACATTACATCTTTTTCTTTTAATTTTCCGGCGGCGAAACCTAATGTTATCCAAGTGAATAAATAACGAAATCCAACTAGGCTCAAAACGATGATCCATTGGTATTGATAAGCTAATAATACGCTAGCTCCAATAAAAAATAGTAATTGGGAAATATAAAAAAGAGCCAATTGAAATTTATCGAAGGATTTGTAATAATTTGCCGTAGAAACATGTCGGCGTTTTTGAGTGAACCACCCTTTGATTGTTGTTTTTGGTTGCGAATACGTGAAACTTTCAGGCGAGTAGCAAATTGCTGTGTTTTTGCTTGTTGCTACTTGGTTTATGAATAAATCGTCATCGCCAGAGCGAATTTTCATGTGGTTTATAAACCCTTTTACATTATAGAACTCTTCTTTTTTGTAGGCTAAATTTCGACCAATTCCCATATAAGGATAACCAATTTTTGCCCATGAAAAATATTGAACTGCAGTAAGTAAGGTTTCAAAACGGATGATTTTGTTCAGGAAGGAATTTGCTACTTTTTCATAAGCTCCGTATCCTAAAACAACGGTTTTGTGCATCGTAAATTGGGAGCTCATTGTGGTAATCCAATCTTTTGAGGCGGGATAACAATCGGCATCAGTAAACAATAAATAGTCTTTTTTAGAGGCTTTTATTCCTAGTGTTAGTGCATATTTTTTGTTTCCCCAAAAGGCTTCGTTATTTTCTACTTTTACCAATCTGACATTGGAATATTGTTTTTCAAATTCTTCGAAAATTTCTAATGTATCGTCACTTGAAGCGTCGTCAATAAGTATGATTTCGTAATCGGGATAATCTTGTTCAGCAAGAATTGGAATGAAACGAATTACATTTTCGGCTTCGTTTTTGGCGCAAACGATCACTGATATTGGAATTCTTTTTGGAGTAGATTTTTGCACTTTGGCGAAAGCAAACTTCCCAAAAATAAATAAATAATAAACGAGTTGAATGACAACTATAAAATTAAACGCGTAAAAAGTAAAGATTAACATATAGGCTTGGCTTCTATTTAGAATGTGCGCAAAGGTAATTATCAATTGTCAATTATCCATAGTTAAACAAGAATTACTTTTTGCATTTCGACATTTCATTTGCAATTGCAGTGGCTTGGTGGTTTTCTGTTTTTATTAACTGAGAAATGATGTTTTCATGATTTTTAGAATCACGGTTTTGAGATAGTTTATTTACAGCTTGAATTTCATTTATCTCAATTTCAAAAGCAACAATTCCTTGGGTTTGCATCATTGTTTTTGGGGATAAATCTTCTACCCGAACTGGTTTTTCAGAGTTTTTCTCATACTTGTCAACTAGTTTTTTTAGGCTTTCGATTGCTGCTTCACCATCTATAATTTTGATGGTTCCATAGAGATGAACAGCGATATAATTCCATGTAGGTACATTTTCGTGGTCATACCAAGAAGATGAAATATAACTATTAGGTCCAGAAAAAATGGCTAATATTTCGTCGTTTTCTAAGAAGCCTTTCCATTGCGGATTTTCCTTTGAAATATGCCCATACAAAACTTGTTTTCCGTTTTTATTGGTATCCAATTCAAGCGGAATGTGTGTTGCCAATAACTTTCCATTGGATTGATTTATTAAAATTCCGAAGCTATTTTTTTGAATAAAATCTTTGATTTCTTCTGGGTTTTCGTTTTTAAAAATAGCTGGAATGTACATGTGATTTTAGATTTTAGAGTTCAGATTTTAGATCAAAAGAAAGACTAAATTATATTCACTTCAGCTTCAATGTGAATGCCAAAAGTATTGTAAATGGTCTTTTGAATAGTTGCCGAAACATCTAAAATTTCCTGTCCCGTTGCATTACCATAATTAACTAAAACCAAAGCTTGGTTTTTATGAATTCCGGCATCGCCAAAACGTTTTCCTTTGAAACCAGCTTGTTCTATAAGCCAGCCTGCAGGAACTTTTACTTCGGTTTCAGAAATTTCGTAGTATTTCATTTGGGGAAATTTCTGGTGTATTTTCTCGAAATTAGTTTTTAAAAGGATTGGGTTTTTAAAAAAACTTCCGCTATTTCCTAGTTCTTTTGGATCTGGTAATTTGCTTTTTCGAATGGCAATTACAGCATTGCTCACCTCTTTTAAAGAAGGATTTATGATGTTGTTTTTTGCTAATTCGCTACTAATATCACCATACGAAATATTGATTTTATGATTGTGTTTTGTCAATTTAAAAACCACCGAAGTAATAATATATTGGTCTTTTGCTTCATTTTTGAAAATGCTTTCTCGGTATCCAAAATGGCATTCGTCTTTGGTGAAAGTTTTTATTTCCTGATTTTCGATTTTCATCGCTTCGCAAGAATCGAATGTGTCTTTGATTTCGGTTCCGTAAGCACCAATATTCTGTACTGGTGTTGTGCCTAAATTTCCGGGGATCAATGACATATTTTCTAATCCTCCAAAGTTTTGGTCTATTGTCCAAAGCACAAATTCATGCCAGTTTTCGCCAGCTTGACTTTCGACCCAGACAAAATCTTCGTTTTCTTGGATTATTTTTCTCCCTTTTAAATCAACATGAATGACTAGCGCATCGATATCTTTGGTCAAAAGCATATTGCTTCC
>CAILTC010000141.1 GCA_903837025.1 uncultured Bacteroidota bacterium
AGTATTACCCAATCTGGTGCTCGATTTCATCGAGTACCCGCTTACGTCTTTAAGCCAAATAAAGCGTTTGAAACGCTGCTCTTCTCGTTTGTTTTTTAATATTACCAATTTAGGATGTGAAATTCATATAATACATATATAATAGCCGATATTATTGATAATATACCTGCAAGATATCCTTGAAGTGAAGTGCTTAAAAACATATCTGTTTTCCTTGTTTTATATGTCCATCGAAATACTACAATCCCAAAAACAACACCGAAAACCCCTATTGCTAAAACTTTTAATGTTTCCATCATAATTATAATTTACTCTTTCTTTTCAGGAACAATGATATTCTGAATTGCTTCAATAGTCTTATCATTGGCAACCTTTTGAACTTGTTTGGTAACGGTGCTACCAGCAGATTGGTCAACAACACTACCAGTTGCTTTTCCTGCTGCCATACCAGCTATACCAGAAACTACACCTACACCATCTTTTTGAAGACCACTACCTACAATTTTTGATACTGAACTAGCTGTGCCCATACCTTCTCCAAACTCAAAAATACCCACGCCTATAGGAGCCATTTCAGGACCAAAAACTGCACTTGAAGCTCCAACAAGTATTCCTGCTCCTTCTACATAAGTACTGCCACTTGATAAAAATTCACCCATATTTTGAAAGTCATTACCAAGTATTTTAGCACTAAACTCATATTTTGGGACATCATCTCGAAAAGAAACAGCCCTTTCAGATTTATAAAAGCTTTCTCCTCCACTCATCGTACTTTCAAAACGGTAATTATTATGATTAAATTCCGCTCTAGCTTCTTGTACTGATGTCCCTTTAAATTCCGCCAATGTTTCGGCAGTATCACCTTTGTCGGCTATTAAAGTTCCTCCTTCGTCTCTATGCCAGTCTACCACTTCCATTCCATCGGGGTCAATAAACCTCATAGGGTTATTTAAGGCATAAGTGTAAGGAGAAAACCGTCTTGATTTCTCCGCTAGCGGGTCAATGTTCATCCATCTCCCCAAAGCAGCATCATAATTCCTTGCCCCATAGTCATACATATTAAGCCCCAACTCGTCTTGTAGCTCTTTCCCGTTGTATTTATACTTGTAGTTTACATCATAGAACCATCACACACCCTAATAATCATAATACACATTAAACACATCAGAGCGAATTCCTAAAGAAAACCAAGATGTACTTTCCTTAAATGTCGTTAAAGTATTTTGAGTAGGATCGAAATTTCTATAAATAAAACTTCCGAAAAGTTTCAAGTTCGTCATTGGATTTACCAAATAACCTGCTTGCAAATCAGCAATGAAAATTGATGTTTTATTCCCCTGACCTACAATTAGTCCGGAATCGTAAGGTCTATTTGCATTATAACCTAAATATATATTGCTCCCGTAATTATAATTATTTTGAGTTGTGTTAAAGTCAAAACCACGAACTCCATACGTTAATTTTGCGTCGGCCGAAAACCTTCCTTTGTGATAACGAGCAATGGCAATAAATTCTTCGAAGTTACCTCCCCATTGCGCTCCCATACTTTGATTGTTATTTGCGTAATTAGTAAGTGGGTCATCATGAGAATATACATAAGGTCTCACATAGTTAATTTCTAACTGCATTAACAAATTATCAACATGAAAAGCATTGTAATATTTATACCCTAACTGGTAACCAAATTTATTTTTCCAACTACCATTACCCTTTGCAACTTCAGAGACAGAAAATTCATCAACAAGGAGTTGCCCGTATAAATTCATCTGGTTATTCAATTTGTATTTAGACGTAAATCCTAAAACCGAATTACTACTTTTTCCAGAAGAAGTAAACTCAACGGTACGGTAAAAAATAATTGGGTTTACAAAATTCATGTCAAATCCTCTATTATTCGTATTCGCCCATACTACCGACTCAAAAAAACCAAGGTTTAATCTATTTGTTACGTTCAAACTCAAATAATGGTTTGCCATAAACTTGGTGGTATATGTTTTATCAACTGTAACTTCTGGTCGTACATCTTGCAACCACATATAGGTATTGGTGTATTTTATTTTCCAGAAATTAGTATTCATTTTTATGTAAGGATACGGACTTGCCCCATCACCTACTAACAAAGAACGGTATCCATCACCTATAAAATTTCGACCATAACCTAGCTGCAAATCAATGAATTTATTGGCTGTATAGGTTAAATTGGCATCTGCCGAAGGAAAATCGAAGGCATTCGTATTAAAACTTTTGGCTATTCCTATTCCTGGAATAATTGCCGGATTCCCTCCAGATGGTTTTATAGATTGGGCATACCGATTATAATAATCAGCAAATAGACCCTGACTTTCAAAAACTGTCGCTGTAAAATTTAGCTGCGAACCTAATCCACCACGAAAATTAAGTCCACGTGTATTTACATAAGTACTAACTTGCTTGTTACCGGTTGCTTTTCCTTTTTCTAAATCTAAAATTGGATTTAAGGTAAACCAATAACCATCGCCTTGCATTTCGACTAGGTTTTCATTCCATAATTTTCTTGCCCACCAACTTGTCGCTTCTTTTTTAAGCTTTTCATTTTCGGCAGCAAAATTATAATATTTTGCAACTTCGGCATAATTATAGGGTTTTGAAGCCGTGTGATTGTTACTTCCGATTTGATTTAAAGTAGCATCAAATTGCGCATAATAGCTATGTGAAAAAGGAATATTTAAATGACTTTGAAATTCTGGATTATTGAATTTTTTATTTACAATACTATCCAATTCCGTAAGTTTAGTATCGGTTTTTTTAATGTTTGAAGCCGCAATAAACGAATCATTTACGATAGTTTCGGCACTTTTCAAAGGAATAGAAATGGTAATATTATATTTTGAATACACCGGTTTTCCGTCATAAGTAGCGGGTTGAATTTTTGTGAATTTAGCAAAAACTCTTTTGGTTTCCTGAATCAAAGTTTCGTCAACTGCGTTTACATAAATGACTTTAAAAACGCCATTACTATCTACTTCAAAAAGAACTTTTATATTTCCTTGAAAATTATTTTTGACGAGATCCTCGGGAACAACAAAATTTTGAAAAACAAAATCCTGAACTTTATTATAGAAACAATTCTCTAAAGTTGCAGATTGTAAGTTTTCACAATTTGAAAAAACAGGAAACCGCTCAGCAGTAATTCCTGATTGTATTGATGTGTTATTTGCATCTTGCGCAAAAACAATAAAAGTGCAAAAAGACAATAACAATGTCAACAATCCTTTTTTCATATTATATTAATTGTAATTAGTATTCCCCTTGGTTTTTTTGCCCATTAGCAATTGCTTTTGCACCTGAAGTACCAATTCGTTTAACACCTAATCGGATCATTTCGACAGCTTCATCATAAGTCCTCACACCTCCAGCAGCTTTTACAGGAAGAGGTGAGGCATTGTCGAGCATCATACTTATGGTGTGGATTGTGGCTCCATTAGGAAGGTTATTTTCTGTTTTATAAAATCCAGTTGATGATTTTACAAAAACTGAAGCATAATTTTCTTCTTTGAAATTCGAAATAACAATATTTTTTATCAAAGCCGACAATTGTATAATTTGCTTATCGTTAAGCGCTGCCACTTCGATAATCCATTTTACAACTTTGCTGTTAAGTAAACCTAGTTGGGTACATTGTAGAATTTCTTCTTTCACCAAATCTACATTTCCCTCTTTAAAAGCCTCGTAATTACATACAAAATCAAGATCGTCTACTCCATCTAAAATAGCCTGATTAGCTTGGGCAAGTTTGGCTTCGAGTCCTGATTTTCCTTCTGGAAAATCGATTACTGTTCCTATTTGCAAAGGCGAATTAGCTTCTGTAATCATCTTATTTGCCAAAGAAACCATATCAGGACGAATCATGATTAATTTAAAACCTTCCTCTATAGCTTCTTGAATAAATTCTTTTACAATGATTCTATTATCTGTTTCACTAAGTCCGTTTTGACTTGGCGTTTTTAAATAAGTCGAATCTAAGTATTGTTTAATATTCATTGGACAATTATTTACAGCTATGCGCTAAATTAAATTTTAACAAATTTATTGTATTTACTAAACATCATAATCGCAATAACAGCCATTACTGCCCCAAACAAATTTGCCAAAACATCAAACACATCAGCATGCCTAGTTGTAGTACATAATTCTTGAAGAATTTCAATTGAAATTCCAAAAAACAGAGAAAACAAAAGCGAAGTAATTAATAATTTTAAAATTCTAGTATTCCTAAATTGTTTTCTCAAGAACAAAAACCAAAGCGAAGTGAATACAAAATGAAAAAAGGCATGAACAACCTTGTCTAAGTTTTGTATATTTATCTTGGGGACATCACTTGATTTAATCAAACATAAAACCGTAATTATTCCTGTCCAAAATAGAGCTAGAAAAAAAAATATTTTTTTAAGCACCGATAAGTTCTTTATAGGAGTCGCTAGAAAGTAAGGAATCGTACTCAGCGATGTTTGAAACTTTCACTTTTATCATCCATCCAGCACCATAAGGATCTGAATTTACACTTTCGGGTTTGCTTTCTAATGCGTCATTAAACTCGATAATTTCTCCGGACATTGGAAGAAACAAATCAGAAACTGTTTTTACTGCTTCAACGGTACCGAAAACCTCGTCTTGTTCTAAGGTTTGATCTAAAGTTTCTACTTCGACATACACAATATCGCCTAATTCTTTTTGAGCAAAATGGGTAATACCTACTGTTGCTACATCGCCATCGATGCTAACCCATTCGTGATCTTTTGTGTATTTTAAATTTGCTGGAATATTCATAAAACTTAATTATTTATTATTGAAATTTTTATTGGACAAATGTAACACAATCCTTTTATTCAGCTATTAATCGGATAAAAAAATTAATTACCAAAATTATATCGAAGAGTAAACCCAGACCTAATGTTTGTCATTGGGAAAGAAGTCGATATTACTGCCCGTGTAAAAGAATGGTCATAAAAGAAAATAGCCGTTAGATTTTTACTAAAAGAATAATCTGCTGAAAATTTTAGAGACCAAAAATTTTGTCCTCCAGCCAATTGATTGTTGTCATAATCTAAATAACGCACAATGGTTTTATTGTTTCTATACGAAACGTCCGCTTTCAAATTGATATCACTTTTTATAACTCCTGTTGGACTATCTGCCATTTTAGAGGAAACAATCACGTCTTTAATACGGTATCCTAATCCCACTACATATTCGATTCCTTTGACCTCGGTCAATAAATTATTATCAAAGCTCATCGATAATGCTCTATCTTTCTTGATTTCGGTAAGTATTTTCAAAGAATTTTTCAATTCGAAATCCATTCTTATCAGCGGGTTAAATTGTTCTACCAAGTTGATATTAGACATAATGGTTTTATTGAAAAAATTTCCACTTAAATCAACCCCATTTGGTGTTTTATCATAATCGAAATTTGACCTAAAGGCGTTAATTGTATAAGATGCTCTGTAATTATGCTGTAAGGTAAAACGCTTAAAATTATCTTTGAAAAATTCATATCGCATCAATCCACTGTATTTCAAAGACCAGTTTGGCAAAGGAAAACTTCTAAAAATACCAAGAGAACCACTTGATGCACTATTTCCTGCGTAGGCCGCTAAGAAAGCAGGCAATAAAACGGCTTGATTGTCTTTGCCATAACCCAATGGATAACCTGATGAATCTAAATTTAAAGGGTTTGTAATATCTATTCCTCGTTGTGTTGCCAATCGATTTGCGATTATTAATCTATTATTTCTAAAATCATCAAATGCTGTTGACGAATTTTGATCGCTTGTAGAAAATGCAGTTTTTATTAAAACCGTAGAGATAGAAAACATTCCATAACTATAAGGAGAAAGCGCATTGTACTGCCCATTAGTAACATCATATTGCTCCGAAAAATTAGTAGAATAAGACCTATCAAAAGTTAAATCAATTTTCAAATCTGGAAACAGATCCATATTTGCCGTTGCTTTAAACACTTTATTAGATACTTGGGTGAAATTTTGATTAAAGTTAGGGTAGCTAGTAAGCCATCCGTTTTTGGCCGCTTCATATCTCACATCATCTTGACTACCAAAAATAAATCCAATAGTAGGTTTTGACGACCCAAGAAATCCAACTCCTGGAGTGTATCCCGGCAATACTGTACCATTATTTTGGGTGTAATTTGCTTGTACATTTTTTAAACTAGTCAAAACACCTATCAAACCATCTACAAATACATTCTCTTTTGGAACTGAGACCTTATTTACCTTAGCAATTTTTTCTCCTGGTTTAGGAGCTGCAGCTTTTGGTTTTGCTTCCGATTTGTTTTTGTTTTTTGACAAGCCAATATATTTATAAAAAGCATCCATATTAAGGGTTGCATTCAAATTATGAGCCGCCGAGTTTTGAATCGTATTCCCTAAATCATAAGGAGCACCATCAATAACTATTTGTGATAATGCTGTAGAAGTTCGTTGCCAGCTATAGTTTCCGGTGTATGAATAGTTAGCTTTAACAAAACTAAATATTGGAATTTTATTTATTGGCAACTCATAATTCAACACTAATTGTTGCATGTGCTGGTTAGGATCCCCAATATTAAAATAACTATCCCAAATTGTAAAAGTATCAATTGGCACATTATCCTTATTCAAATAGTTTTTTACTATATTATTTGAAGAAGCAGTATAACTTAATTTTAACGATTTTGTCAAATTAAAATTAATTCCATATTGATAATTAAAACCAAAGTTCCTGCGATACATTGGATCAAGCGGTAACCCTTCAACATCTACTTGGCGATATTGTTGACGATTGTATTCACGAATTATATTAGTGTTAAAAGACACATTTGAAGGCAAGTAATCAAAATTAAAATCTCTAAGCAGTTTCCAATAATCACTTTTTTTCATGAATTTAGTTTTCTTGAAAGGCTCAATAGATACCGGTTTAAAAGTATAGGCGTAATCAAGGGAAGTATTTGCCTTCTTATCAGTATATTGATCGATTTCAAAATCATGACGTTGCACCTCATTATAGGATTGAGAGAAAGTAAAATTTTCCGGATCATATACATTTTGCTTTTGATCGGCTCTTCTTTGTTTTCTAACTCCAATAAAGTTTATACTTCTGAGTCTTGTATAATCGATTGCCCTGTTTGTAAGGAAATTTCTTTCGGCACTATTAGGAGTATTATCCAATAACTGTTGCAGTTTTATATCTTGACTAAAAGGATCATATTCAGGAGTAATTATTGTTTCCCCAACAGCATAATTAAAGGGTAAATTAATTCCCCATTTTGGAGGTAATAATTTACCAAGATTCATATTTGTTACAATATTATATTGTTTGGTATCTTCACGACTTCTATCGTTTGGCCCTTGTTCTATGGTACCAAAACCAATAGTACTTTTCTTTCCTGTTGCCGAAATGGTGGCGAAATCAGCAAAATTCGAATCTACATTTAACAAAGCTGCCATTCCTGAACTATTTTCCATGTCAGCAACTCGAAGTTCGTCAAACCAAACTTCTCCTTTTAAATTTTGATGCGTTTCATTACTCTTAACACCAATCATCAAATCACGAACTTGTCCAAAATTAGGATTTCCTTTTACTCCCAATCGCAATTTATTAGTTTTACTTGCTAAAGAAGGATCAAGCTCATCTTCATTCAAGTAATAAATCCCATCTGCAGGTAAAGTACTTGAATTAATACCCATTGCCTTAATTTTTAATGTGGTCAATAATGACAATGCTAAATCAATATCATTATCAGCTGGCCAAACAGATTCTGCACTTAACGGAGAACAGTTAGACCCTGATGTTGAGGAAGGATTTGTAACCTTTAACGGTATTTCTATTTGATAAAAATTATCAGTAAAGTCATTTCCAAAACGGATAAAACCTATCAATTGATTATCTCGAAGTGCAATTTCATTTGGCAGCGATTCAGCGTGTAGAAACATTTTTAATTTCTTGAACTGACGCATATCTACGCTCACATTTTTAAAAACTGCTCTTGAATCATTTGGTTGAAGTCCCGAACCAGAAACCCTTAACGATAATGATTGTTCATTTTGATTAATAAGGGTATTATTATTATACAATTGTTCGCGTTGCACACCTGGTGGAACAATGTAATTAACGGGACATCGTTGGTTATTTTCTTGAATATTTACAGCCAAAACGTCAAGAATCGTTCCGCTATTTACTGAATTAATAAGAGCTGGATCAATGGTTTGTGTATAACTTCTCCAATCTCCTCTTACTAAATCTAAGGAACCAAACCGAACTGTCACCTGATTGCTAAAACCAGTCATAAACATCCTCATAAAAGGAATTGTTCTAAAATCAGAAATACTTCCTATAGTGTTTTCAGGTTTAAAAATAGGTATTTTATACTGAATCCATCTTGCATCTGTTATAGAACCATTAGGCAAAGTTACTTGTGTATTTCTTATATCGGTAATGTAATTTTGACCAACAGTCATATTTGGTTTTACATCAATACTATATTCATAATAGGCGTCAATGGTATTCATTGTATTATCCCTATTTATATCTTCAACATCAGGAATACCTGTAGCGGCTCTATTAGCATCATTAATATCAACGGCCGAATTCCCATCGGTTCCATTATAATTTTTATATCGATCTAAAATACTTCCTGAAGTATTTAAATAATAGGTATAGTTATCTGCTGCTGGATCTTTTTCGGATGCATAATTAGTATAGACAGATCCTTCGTTTGCATCGGACAAACCATCTAATCCAACATCTTGATTTTTTCGATTGGCAGTGTTAGAATCAAAGGCATAAATTAAAGATTGTGAAGCGGGTACATTCCCCCATATTGGAGCGGGGTTTACCATTATTTGGTCTGGCCCTAGTCCGTTTTCATATTCTTTCCTTCCGTCTTTTAATATATCTTCTGAGATTTCTCCTAAATTAAAATATATTTTTCCTGTATTTGCTGGAGAGATAGCCCCTGTTCCAACATAAGGATCTAAAGCCCAAAATTGAATATACTCAATATTTCCTTGCTCAAAATTTGTAGAATTCAAAGCCCTCATGATTCCTCCAAAATTGGTCTTAGGACTAACATTTACATTCAAACCATTATTATAAGGCCCTCTTTCCGTAGGATAATAACTTAAATCTAAAGTACTTATAACTTGAGATTGCCCCGCAGCAATATCTGTCAAGGGATATAATTCTTCGCTAAAAATTCTTCTTGTGGAATTTGATGATAGATCATCATTCGTAATTCCGCTTGGTTTTTGCACGTAAAATAATGGATCAATAGTATACCAAGATAATTTGGCTCTTTTATAACCATAACTCAAATCATTTGCATTTGCATTAAAGTTATAATTACTCTGAGCATCATTAATTGGGGTTGATGCTAAACTCCAAGCATAAGCCGATCGCATATCAATGGTTGATTGCGAACCTTCAAAATCATCCACATAGATGGTAGCTTCACCTTGAAAACTATTGCCTTTTGGAGCATCTGGCTTCAAAAATGCAATTTCACCCCTTACCGATAAATTGGAAGGTACATCTGTATCAATATTTGGTAATTTATTCACTAATCGGGTAAAGAAAGGAACTTCTGTTGAAAAATTAGTATTAAAACCAAACATGCTATTGTTAACCGATTCCTGTCCAAAACTAGATTTTTGTGTAAAAGGTTGTTCGCTCAGTTTCAAGAAAGTGGCACCAATCAAAAATTTATCGGAAAATTTATGTTCTACATTTACACCAAAAAACTGTTTTGTTTGTTGCCCAAAAACAGAGTTGTTTTCTAGCGAAATATTAATTGGCGTATTCGAAGCTTGCAAAGCAGGATCTAGAATTTGAACTTTTCCTAATTGATAATTTACACTATAATCAATTCCCTCAACCAGTACTCTACCTCCAGCGGTTACAACAACTGAACCTCTAGGAACATTAAAAGCCCCAATAGGTATTCCGTCACTTCCAGTAGATTTAAATTTTCCTCTTAATAGAAATTTATTCTTGTCACTATCTTGTAAAGCTCCTGACTGGGTGTTACCATACAAACTATGAAACACATATTTAAGTTGATTCGCATTATAAGTACTGGTGTCTTTGTAGTTTTCTACAGGATTCCCATTTAAGTCCTTATTTGATAATTTATTAAACAACATTTCACCAAAAGGTTCTTTGTTAGTAAATATTATTCTTCCGTTTTGAGTATCAATTGTTAGTCCTGGCATGAAATCAAAAAAACCATCCCCACCAACTTGTGGATCATTATTAGAATTCAGTTTGTCTAAATTGAACACTTTTAATAAAGGAGTTTCTGCAATTTTATTTTCTGGCAAAGGGTTTGCCGGAAAAGGAACCGGATTTCCTGCAATATCTTTAGCTTCCGTGATATAATTCACGGGAGATGGATCCGTATAAAGAATATTAAACCTAAAATTATCCGGTTTTATTTGATAGGCTCCAGGAATTTGATAAATATTTTTCATCATCAAATTCCATACAGGATCTTGAACATTGGTCAAACTACTTCTCAACATTTTTAATATCAAACTTTGTGTAATTATAGCTTGATTTGATGGAACTGTCCCTGTTACCAAAGTAGCACTTACACCGTCATTCCCAAATTCCCCGACTTGATATACTTTGTCTCCAATAGTATATTGGAAAGCGACAGCAAGAACCTGATCACTGGTTAATCGTTGTTGCAATGAAATATATCCTAATTGAGCATTAAAAGTATATTCGTTTGCATTTAATTTCCTAGCATTTTCAAGTTTTGAATAATCCTTACCTTCAGTTGCTTGATTATTAAATCCTGAATTTGAAGTTGCTATTTCTCTAATATTTTTATTCAACAA
>CAILTC010000142.1 GCA_903837025.1 uncultured Bacteroidota bacterium
CCACCGAATCTAAAGTAAATGGCCCGATATGATAACTTTCGCGAACTTGCATCAGGAATTTAGCCATGTAAATTTCCTTGAGTTCCCCGTTTCCTTTGATTACGGCGACCTTTTTCTGCTTTTCTTTAGTGATTTTATTGATGGCGTCGGCAATCGAATATTCCAGATGTTGCACGGATCCAATCACTTTTTGAGTGGTCGAAGCACCCATGATGTTTTTCAACAAAGGAATATTGATTTCCTTATTGTTGTAAACCGCAATTGCCCACGGAAAAACCATGGCTTGCGATTGTTTTCCTTTATCGTCAACGGTTATATTTATTGGCGTAAGCCCTTTTCGATACAAGTCCTTGATGTTGTCCATGCTTGCGTCTTTGTTTTCCAAAGGATTTACAAATTCGAAAACGATATTCTTATTATAGGCTTGAAATTCTTCTAGTAAATCTTGGGTTTCGCTTTGCAAACGCTTGAATTCAGCCGGTAAATCGCCTTGCAAATAGATTTTGATATACAACGGATTTTTAACTTGTTGAACGATATTTAAGGAAGCGGTCGAAAGCGTATATCTTTTGTCTTTGGTTAAATCAAAACGATGAAAAAATCGATTACTTACTACATTCAAAAACAATAGAATGGCGATGACAATCAGCAGGGATTTTGTATTTTTTTTGTTGAAAGTTGTCATTACGATTTAACGGATTTTAAATTATACACAGTAAAGGAAAGAAATGCCGCTGTAATACTCCCGAAATAAAGCACATCGCGAGTGTCGATTACACCACGACTCATACTTTTGAAATGATCTTGCATTCCGAAAGCCGAAATGAAGTTTCTGAAATCAGGTAGAATTGTAGCTAATTTTTCGAATCCAAAGTAAAAAAAGAAGCATAAAAATACGGCAACGATAAACGCCACAATTTGATTTTCGGATAGGGTAGAAGTGAATATTCCAATAGCAGAATAGCCCGAAATGAGGAATAATAATCCAAAATAAGAACCTATTGTGCTGCCCATATCGATATGGCCTTCGGGCATTCCTAGGCTAGAAATGACTTTGACATAAATCAACGTGGGGATAATCGCCATAACGATTAGCAATAGCGAACCCAGAAATTTTCCGTTGACGATTTGCCAAATACTCAAGGGTTTGGTCAATAATAATTCGAGTGTTCCTTGTTTTTTTTCATCCGAAAAACTGCGCATCGTAACGGCAGGAATCAGAAAAATCAGAATCCACGGTGCCAATGTAAAAAACGGACTTAAATCGGCAAAACCGCTGTTCAAAATATTATATTCTCCCTCGAAAACCCAAAGGAATACGCCATTCCCGATCAGGAAAACGGCAATTACCAAATAACCTATTGGCGAACCAAAAAAGGATTTTATTTCTCTAAATACTATTGATTTCATTTATAATTATTTTGACACTAAGACGCTAAGGCGCAAAGTTTTTTTTAATTCGTAATTATTCCAAACTAACTAATTTATCCACGCTCCAAGCTTCGGGTTTATCGTTGAATAATTTCTTGGTAAACGCCCAAACTTCGGTAAAAAGTTCCGATTTTCTATAATTTTCCAAGTCTTCTTCGGTTTCCCAATAACTGTAGGTGAAGAAAATACATTTGTTGTTTTTGTCTTGATACAATTCTAAGAAACGGTTTCCGGGCGCATTTCGTATTCGGTCTTTAACAATTTCAAAATTTTCCAAAAAAGCAGGAATATTTTCTAAGTGAAAAGACATTTTTACTATTCGTATGAACATGGGATTTTTGATTGAAGATTAGTGCTTTCTGACTTTTTCTTTATCTGAAAATGCTATTTTTAATTTGGGACAATTAGCAATTTTGTCATTTTTATCATTTTTATGAATTAAAGTATCATTTCTAAAGTAAAATTTTTCGTTTTCAAAATTTTCATAAGTATCTTCACTTTTAGGGTCACAGCCTTTTATTGTTTTATAATCATCCCCAGATGGTTTTTCACAAATGAGCCCAAAATCAATTTTATACATACATTCTTTAGGTTTAATGCTATTTAAAATTATTGTGTCATTTTCTATCCTCCAAATTCCTTTTGCTCCAAAACTAGAAGTACAAGCACCACCACGATATTCAAATGTTTTGTTTTTATTAATTATAAGTTTTGCACTGAAAGGATATGATCTTACAGTATCAAACCAAACTTTGACAAATTTTGAATTCTTTTCAATTTTCGGAATGTCTTTTTTGCAACCGGAAAGTGCAATTATAGAAATTAAAAGAAGTAATTTGATTTTCATTTATTTGCTATTTTGTTTTTAACTAAATACTATATTAATAACATCCCTATAATTCAATCCCAGCAGGCTATTTGCCGAACCCACTTTCGATGGATTACTTCTAAAAATAGCTATTTCAAGAAAACCAGCCTCGTTGAAAATCGCCAATTTTTCGCCTTCATAATACTTTATCGGATATTTTTCGGAACTCGCAATTGCCGAATAATTGGGCAAAATGGTTTTGATATTTTTGGTTCGCAATACAATTTCATAAGGTCTGCCTTTGGCGACTTCCAAGAATTGTTTTTTCGAAATATTGGAGACTACATTCCCAAAATGATCAATATAAATCACATAGCCTTTCAAGGAATTTCCATCGTCGGCCGCAACAGCTTGTAGATCGGTTACTTGCTTGATGGTTTTTAGTTCCTTGCCAATTACATTTAGTAAACCGCCTTTGGCAATATGACACGCCACTTTTACGAAAACGTCTAAATCGCTGGCGTCATTAGGCAAACGATCGTGAATATTAATAGCGACTATTTTCTGAGGAACAATTTTTTGCGAAAGCATACTCAAAATGCCATTATCGGCGGCAATAAAATAATGATCGTTCCATTGCATGACAATATGTTGGTTTTCCTTGTTGAATTCCATGTCAACGCCAATAAGATGCACCGTTCCTTTGGGGAAACTCGAATAAGCAGCGCCAAGAATGTAACTAGCTTCTACCGTGTTGAATGCGTCAATATAATGCGAAATATCGACTATGGAGGCTTCTGGATATTCGGATAAAATTTTCCCTTTTAGCGCACCTACAAAGTGGTCTTTCAAGCCGTAATCGGTGGTAAGGGTAATTATTGACATAAAATTGTTTATAAATAAAAAGAAAACAGAACCTAAAACTCATTAAATTTGAGAGATGCAAAGCTAATAATTATCAACGATTATTTATAAATTAAAACTACACCATTTGAACGAAAGAATCATCGAGCTCATAGACATCGCTCCTAAAGATTTTTGGGGCGCTCAAGACACTCATCTTGAAACGATTAAAAAGTACTATCCCAAATTGAAGATTGTTGCCCGTGGCACAACGCTGAAAGCTTTTGGCGAAAAGGAAGTA
>CAILTC010000143.1 GCA_903837025.1 uncultured Bacteroidota bacterium
ATAAATTTTCGAACCATGAAACCAGACTTATTTCAATCTCCAGATTATTACCACCTTGACGATTTATTGACCGATGAACATAAATTAGTACGTGAAGCAGCAAGGGAATGGGTAAAACGTGAAGTTTCTCCAATTATTGAAGACTTCGCTCAACGCGCTGAATTCCCTAAACAAATTATTAAAGGTTTGGGAGAAATTGGAGGATTTGGTCCTTATATCCCAGAAGAATATGGTGGTGCTGGATTAGATCAAATTTCTTATGGTTTAATCATGCAAGAAATTGAAAGAGGTGATTCTGGTGTTCGCTCAACCGCTTCGGTACAATCCTCCTTGGTGATGTACCCAATTTGGAAATACGGAAACGAAGAACAACGCATGAAATATTTACCCAAATTAGCTTCCGGAGAATTCATGGGATGCTTTGGCTTGACCGAACCTAATTACGGGTCAGATCCAGGAAGTATGATCACTAATTTCAAAGATATGGGTGATCATTACCTTTTGAACGGTGCCAAAATGTGGATTTCGAATGCCCCTTTTGCCGATATTGCAATAGTTTGGGCTAAAAATGAAGAAGGAAGAATTCACGGATTGATTGTAGAACGCGGCATGCAAGGATTCTCGACGCCAGAAACCCATAATAAATGGTCGCTTCGAACTTCGGCAACAGGAGAATTGATTTTTGATAATGTGAAAGTGCCAAAAGAAAATCTATTACCGAATAAATCAGGATTAGGAGCTCCACTTGGCTGCTTAGATTCAGCTCGATTCGGAATTGCCTGGGGTGCAATTGGCGCAGCGATGGATTGTTACGATACCGCATTGCGTTATGCCAAAGAAAGAATACAGTTTGACAAACCCATTGCCGGAACTCAATTACAACAAAAAAAATTAGCCGAAATGATTACCGAAATCACCAAAGCACAATTATTGACTTGGCGATTAGGCGTTTTGAGAAACGAAGGAAAAGCGACCACTGCCCAAATCTCTATGGCCAAAAGAAATAATGTAGACATGGCCATTCACATAGCCCGTGAAGCTAGACAAATGCTCGGCGGAATGGGAATTACTGGTGAATACTCAATAATGCGTCACATGATGAATTTAGAAAGCGTGATAACCTATGAAGGAACGCATGATATTCATTTATTAATTACCGGAATGGATATTACTGGAATTTCAGCTTTTAAATAGTCCAAAAAACCTATCAAACTATTTGAAAAATTGATAAGAAAAGCTTTTTGGAAACAAGAAGCTTTTCTATTTTTGTAAAAAATTAAAACATGAACATAAAAAAAATAAACAAAAGTATTCAACTTCAAAAAGATACATTATTGCAGCATTCTTTGTATGAAAAAGTAAAAACTATTGAAGATTTACACTGTTTTCTTGAAAGCCATGTTTATGCCGTTTGGGATTTTATGTCCTTGTTAAAAGCCTTACAATCTAAACTCACTTGTACTACTACCCCTTGGTTCCCTTCAAAAAATCCTGAAACGAGATATTTGATCAATGAAATTGTACTTGCTGAAGAAACAGATCTAACACTGGATGGACGAAGACAAAGTCACTACGAAATGTATCTTGAAGCAATGGAGGCTTGTGGTGCTAATACAACTGAAATTTCAGCATTTTTAGTAGAAGTTAATTCACTTCACAATATATTTGTTGCCATCAAAAAAAGTAATTTACATCCAAATATCAAAGCCTTTATAGACTTTACTTTTAGAGTTATTGACGAAGGAAAAACACATGAAATTGCTGCCGCTTTCACCTTTGGAAGAGAAGATTTGATTCCGTCTATGTTTACCGAAATATTAAAAAACTTTCAAGCAAATTTTCCTGAAAAAGATTTGAGCAAACTGATTTATTATTTTGAAAGACATATTGCATTAGATGCTGACGAACATGGTCCGATGGCAATGAAAATGATCACGGAACTTTGCGGAACTGATATTCAAAAATGGAATGAAGTTCAAGCCATATCTGCATTAGCTTTAGAAAAAAGAATTGGTCTTTGGGACGCTATAGAGGAGCAAATTACAATAAAAATGGAAATAGCATAAATTAATTCTATTAATAAATTATAAAAACGAAAGGCTTTTCATCTCTGAAAAGCCTTTCGTTTTTACGCCTGAATTAATGTGTTTTTAGAGTATTCCTAAACATAGAAAATAAGAACCTCCTAGCATAAGAAATAATGCAATATACCATAGAAATTTCTTTTGAGTAATAATAGAAAT
>CAILTC010000144.1 GCA_903837025.1 uncultured Bacteroidota bacterium
CTTCATTAAATGCTAAAGAATGCGGATCAAGAGCAGCAGTTCCCCATACTTGATTGGCGATGGCTCTTCCGGTATACACCCACATTAAAAATAAGGCACACCAAGAGAAGAATTGAACTAAACCTAATTGCCAAAATATTTTTGGAGCGTTTTTAAGTAATTCAATGATGTTAGTTTTTTGCTTAACTTCTGTTGCTTTTAGGTCAATGTTATTGTATTGGGCATGTTCATTTGGGGCGTATTCTTTAGTTCTAAAAACGGTCCATAATACACTTATTAATAAAACAGTTCCGCCGATATAGAAGGACCAAATTACAGAATCGGCCACTTTTTGTCCTATTGCAGGAACATTAGATACGTTTAGTTTAGTTAGGATAAATGGTAATAGCGATCCAAATACAGCTCCAAAATTAATTAAAGCACTTTGTAAAGAGTAGCCTAGATTTTTTTGTTCGTCATTGACCATGTCACCAACTAGGGCTCTAAAAGGTTGCATGGTAATGTTGAACGAAGTGTCCATTAGCAATAGCATGATAGCGCCAAATAGTAGGGCAGGCATTAAATTAGCAAAATTTCCAGAATTAGGCATGAAAAACATCGCCAAAGCTGAAATTATAGAGCCCAATAAAATGAAAGGAATTCTTCGGCCAAGACGGGTCCAGGTTTTGTCACTTGAAAGTCCAATTATTGGTTGAACAACTAATCCAGCGAGTGGAGCTGCTAACCAAAAATAATTGATTTTGTCTACATGAGCCCCAAGAGCTTCTAATATTCTACTTGTGTTCCCATTTTGTAACGAGTATCCAATTTGAACACCCATGAATCCAAAGCTTAGATTCCAGATTTGCCAAAAACTTAATTTGGGTTTTTTCATTATCGTATATTGTATTTTAATGTACGATAAGCACCTTGCTTATCAAAACTTAACTTATTTTTCGAAGTAAAAGTAAAAGTTTTGAAAGGTGTAAATATAGAAAAGAATTAAGAATTAAGAATTAAAAATTAAAAATTAATTAGGTAAGTTGAAACTACAACGAAATAGTTTGATAAATAGTTGTTTTATTGTTCTAATTTGTTGATTCTCTTTCGATCAGACGAGTTTCTATCACAACAGTTTTGTAGGTCTCTTCTTGGTCTTCTTCTAATTCTTCTTCTTCGGCATCTAATCTTTCGATAAGGATTTTTGCAGCTACTTTGCCCATTTCCATTCCTCTTTGACTTATGGTGGTAATAGTTGGGGTTGAATATTTAGAAATAATTCCGTCTGTAAAAGCAATAACGGCTAGGTCATCGGGAACTTTTAACCCCATTTTATTAGCGGTTTTAATGATGGTTACGGCAAATAGTTCGTTTACTGCAAAAACGGCATCGATGGCTTTGTCTTCAAGTAATTGACCTATCTTTATTCCGCAATTTTCAATGTTTTCTATTTTTATGATGAGGTTTTCATCAAAAGGAATGTTGTTGTCTAATAGCGCTTTGGTGTATCCGTCGGTTCTTAGTTTTCCTACGCTAACATAATCAACAGTTGTTACAAGGGCTATTTTTTTTCTTCCTTTGTCAATTAAACTTTGTACAGCTTCATAAGCGGCTAATTCATCGTTATTGATTACTTTGTCGCATTGAATGTCATTGGTTATTCGGTCGAACATTACAACCGGCATACCTTGATTAATGACTTCACTAATATGATGGAAATCTTTTTTTTGTTGTGTTTCTTTAGAAAGGGACATGATAAAACCATCGATGCTTCCATTGGCAAGTAGCTCCATGTTTAATACTTCTTTATCAAAGGAATCATCCGAAAGGCAAATGATAACACTATAGCCTTTTTCATTGGCGACATGTTCTATTCCGTTAATGACTGTGGAGAAAAAATAATGTACAATTTCGGGGATAATTATCCCTATTGTTTTTGTTTTTCTGTTTTTTAAACTAAGGGCAATATTGTTGGGTTTATAATGGTAGAATTTAGCAAAAGCTTGCACTTTAAGCCTTGTATCTTCACCAATTTCTAAGCTGTTTCTCAGTGATTTAGAAACTGTCGAAATCGATACGTCTAATTCTTTTGCTATTTGCTTAAGGGTTACCTTTTTTTTCATGTAGTAAAATGGATAAAAATCATATTCATAATAAAGATAAGATTATAATTAAAGAATGCCAAAATTAGTCTTATATATTTCTATAAATAATAAAGTTTTCAACACTACCACGTTTTCGTAACCGAATAAAAAAGTAATTTGTAAAAGGCGTTAAAATTTACTTAATTTTAACATTCGAAGTAAAGGTAAAGCACTACAAAAAACCAAATTAACTTAAACAAAAAGTATGAAAACAATTTACAAAAAGTTGTTATTTTTATTTCTATTTCTACCTTTATGTGTACTTGCACAAGTCACCACGGGAGGTAAAGTTATAGATTCAAAAACAAATCAGCCAATACCAGGCGTTAATGTCGTTATTCAAGGTACTACAATTGGAACTTCAACAGATTTCGACGGAAAATTCAAATTGCCAAATGTAAAAAAAGGGGATAAAATTATTGTTTCTTTTGTAGGATATAAAAATTCTACCGTTACGTTTAACGGACAAAAAGAAATAGTTGTAAGTCTTGTAGAAGATGCCAATGAATTAAAAGAAGTTGTGATTCAAGTTGGATATGGATCTACAAAGAAAAAAGATGCAACTGGATCTGTGACCTTGGTTACGGCTAAAGATTTTAATAAAGGGGCAATTGTTTCGGTAGATCAGTTGCTTGCAGGAAAAGCTGCGGGAGTTAGAATTACCAGCGACGGAGGACAACCAGATTCAGCACCAAATATTAGAATTAGAGGAGGTGCATCATTAAATGCTTCAAACAACCCTTTAATTATTATTGACGGAGTGCCTATTGGGGATAATAATCCAGCTGGAGTAAATAATCCGCTAACTTTAGTAAATCCTAATGATGTAGAAAGTTTTTCTATTTTAAAGGATGCTTCTGCCACTGCAATTTATGGGGTTAGAGCTTCTAATGGAGTAATTATTATTACTACCAAAAAAGGAACATCTGGTGCGCCACAATATAATTTTTCATCCTCTATTTCCGCGGGTGATGTCAGTAAAAAAGTCGATGTAATGGGTGGTTCGGATTATGCTAAATTTATTCAAGAATATCATTCAGATAGAGTAAATTCTCTAGGGGTTCAAGATCCTGCTTTTCCGCTTGATCCAACAAAAAGAATATTATCGAATACGAATTGGCAAGATCTAATCTATCGTACAGCTATTTCTACCGATTATAATTTTAGCGCTAGAGCTAACTTGTATGGGAAAGTTCCTTTTAGAGCTTCGATAGGTTATTCAAATGTTGAGGGTGTTATAAAAACTAATGATTACAAACGTTTAAGTTATTCCTTTAAAATGACCCCTAAATTTTTGCATGATGATTTAAAAATTGATATTAATGCAAAGGGAACGGTTACCGATAAAAACAATGTTGATGAAGGTGGTGCAATAGGTGGTGCAATAGCTATGGACCCAACTAAACCCGTTTATGGAACAAATATTAATGGTCAGAATTTTGGGGGGTACTATCAAGAATCTGCTACTGTTGGTGGTAGAAATTTATTACTTGGTTCTTATAATCCATTAGCTGTGTTAGAACAAAGTATGAATCCGAACCGAGCAATACGCTTTTTAGGAAATGTTGAATTGGACTATAAACTTCCTTTTTTACGGGATTTAAGAGCAATTGTGCAAATGGGACTAGATGCTTCGCAATCTAAAATCACACAGGCTTATACGGATAATTCGCTTGCGACTTATAAATTTAACCAAGGTACAGATCCAAATACTAATTATGTTTTTAATCCAGGAGTGAATTACTTAGAAAATCAAACTTCTACTAACAAAACAATGGATTCTTATTTGACTTACACAAAAAACCTTACTGGATTTGTGACTAGAGTTGATGCGCAAGGAGGCTATTCTTATCAAGACTTTAAGATAGATGGAAATAAAGTTAATTATCAATATAATGCTGTAACAGGGCTAAGAGAAGAGGTTATAAATCCGTCAAATTTAAATAACAGGTATTATAGTCCACTAAATATGCAGGCTTTTTTTGCTAGAGGAAATGCTGATTTGTTAGGAAAATACCTTTTTACTGCAACATTTAGAGCTGATGCTTCCTCTTTATTTCAGGTAAACAAAAGATGGGGTTATTTTCCAGCTGTTGGAGCTGCTTGGAAACTTAAAGAAGAATCTTTTCTTAAGGATTCCAAGGTAATTCAAGATTTGAAATTAAGATTGGGATGGGGTAAAACAGGACAAGCTAATATAGCAAATACTTCTGGAGTGGGTTATTTTCCTTCAAGACCACTTTTTGTCGTAGGAAATTCTAATAGTCAGTATTTACCGGGATCTAATGCCTATACTGCGAATCCTTTTAGTCCTGATATTACTTGGGAAAAAACAGCTACATATAATGCGGGATTAGACTTTGAACTGTTCAAGGAATCTATTTTGTCAGGAAGTTTAGATGTATATAAACGTACAACAAGTGATTTATTGGCAACTGTTCCAATTCCTCCAGGACAAGGTTTAACAGATAAATTTATCAACAATGTTGGTTCACTCTCTGGTAGTGGTTTTGAATTGAGTTTAAATGTTAAAGCAATCAGATCTAATACTTTTAATTTAAGTTTTGGTGGTAATATTGCTTATAATTATAATACTATCAATGATTTAAAAGGAGTTTCAGCAGTTCAGGCGAGTGAAAGCGGATTACCTGCTGGTACGGGTGTTTTCTTAGCCAATAATGCTGTTGGTTACCAGCCATATTCTGCTTGGGTGTTTAAGCAAATTTATGATTCAAAAGGACAACCAATTGTTGGGGCTTATAAAGATTTGAACGGGGATGGCGTTATAAATAATGCCGATAGATATTACAAAGCTTTACGACCAAACTGGACTTTTGGTTTTAATACCAATATTAACTATAAAAACTGGGATTTAACAGCTAACTTTAGAGGTCAAATAGGAGGACAGGTATATAATTCTAGACTTCTTACAACAGGATTTACAGATAGAGCTACTCTTGGTACATCAGGAGCTTTGAATAATGTGTTGAATTTCTATGATGGAAGTGTTGCTCCGAATTTTGCTAATTTTAATGGGAACGCTACTTTCTCTGATTATTTGTTAGAGGACGCTACTTTCTTACGTTGTGACAACATAACACTAGCGTATAAGTTTGTTAAATTTATAAATAAATCTTCTTTAAGAGTTTCAGGTTCAGTGAATAACGCCTTTATTATAACAAAATATACAGGGCAAGATCCAGAAAATTTTAACGCAATCGACAACAATTTTTATCCGAGACCAAGAACGATCACTTTTGGTGTAAATCTTGATTTTTAATTTATATATAATAGAAAAATGAAAAATTCAAAAAGCAATATTA
>CAILTC010000145.1 GCA_903837025.1 uncultured Bacteroidota bacterium
GCGACTATTGCGGCAGAAAAAGCAAAGAAAGAACAAGTTGCCAAAGAAGATAAAGCCAGTAAACTGGTTTCGAATCAAGCGGCGGCTGCACCAACAATGATTGCTGCGGGAGATTCTTTGCAATTAGCTAAAGCTCAAAAAACACTAGGTAGTTTTGCTTATTCTGCGACACTTCCTTCTGCAAAAAATGATTTTACGACTATCGAAAACAACTTAGTTAAACTTAAAATCGCCAATAAAGGAGGTTATATTGTTGAAGCTACTTTGAAAAATTTCGAAAAATTCAAAAAAGGTTCGGGTCAATTGGTAGAATTGATAAAAGACAATAATGCCAATTTGAATATTCAATTGCAAACCAATGACAATAGAACTTTAAACACCAAAGAATTGTTTTTCGAACCAACTTTGACAAAAGTAGGAGCAGATCAAGTGCTTTCTATGAAATTGAAATCGGGTGCCAACGAATATTTAGAATACAAATATATTTTGAAACCAAACGATTATATGATTGGTTTTGATCTTCGTTCACAAGGTTTGAATAAAGTATTGAATACGTCTAAACCATTGGATTTAGAATGGGATTTAAAAACGTATCGAAATGAAAAAAGTGTAACTTATGAAAATCAAAATGCTGAAATATATTATGAGTATGAAGATGGAAAAGTGAGTTATGTAAATCAAGGAAAAGACAAAGAAGAAACTCCATTAAAAGTAAGTTATGTTGCTTATAAACAGCATTTTTTCTCCTCGATTTTATTAACGAGTACACCTTTTGAAAAATCTAAAATTCAATCATCAACTTTAGTAAATGATGCGAAAATTGATACTGTTTTTATCAAACAATTCAAATCAACTTTGCCGTTAGCGTTTAAAAACGGAGAATTAGATTATAAAATGAATTGGTTTTACGGACCAACAGATTATAAGCTTTTGAAAAGCTACACAGATAAGAATTTAGATAAAATCATTCCATTAGGTTGGGGGATTTTTGGATGGGTGAACCGTTTGTTTTTCGTTCCTTTATTTGGGTTTTTAGGTGGTTATATGTCTTACGGAATTGCTATTATTGTATTTACAATTTTGATAAAATTAGCGATGTCTCCAATAACTTTCAAATCATTTTTGTCTCAAGCCAAGATGAAAGTTTTGAAACCAGAAATTGCAGAATTGGGTGAAAAGTTTGGTAAAGACCCAATGAAAAAACAACAAGAAACAATGAAATTATACAACAAAGCGGGAGTAAATCCTATGGCGGGTTGTATTCCAGCCTTGATTCAAATGCCTTTTATGATGGCTTCGTTTCGATTTTTTCCATCCGCTTTCGAACTGAGACAAAAAAGTTTCCTTTGGGCAGATGATTTGTCTTCTTTTGACCAAATTGTGAAATTGCCTTTCACTATTCCTATGTATGGTGATCACATTAGTTTGTTTCCAATATTAGCATCGATCGCGATTTTCTTCTATATGAAAATGACTTCAGGTGACCAACAAATGGCCGCTCCGCAACAAGAAGGAATGCCTGATATGGCAAAAATGATGAAATATATGATTTATCTTTCGCCATTGATGATGTTAATTTTCTTCAATAACTATGGTTCAGGATTGAGTTTGTATAACTTTATTTCAAATTTAATTACCATTGGAATTATGTTAGTAATCAAAAATTATTTTATTGATAGCGACAAAATTCATGCTCAGATTCAAGAGAACAAATTAAAAGAGCCAAAAAAACAAGGTAAATTTCAACAGAAATTGCAACAAGTAATGGAGCAAGCTGAAGCTGAGAAAGCAAAAAATAAAAAGAAATAGTTTATATTAAAATCCCGATATTTCGGGATTTTTTTTGCAGGAATAATTTATGGAGTTATTTTACGTTTCTACTAAAAAAATAATTATGAGAATCGGATTTAAAAGAGCATTGTTGGTTTTACTATTGGTGAATGTGTGTTGCGTTCAAGCGCAAGATGTTTTTAATAAATTGGACGATAAAGGCAACAAAAACGGAATTTGGAAAGGAAATTATGAAGATACCAAAAACCCTAAATACGAAGGAACTTTCGACCACGGAAAAGAAGTGGGAACTTTTTCTTTTTTTGATAATACAAAAACAAAAATAGTAATTGCCACCAGAGAATTTAATGCGAAAGACAATTCGGCGTATACTATTTTTTATGACCAAAATAAGAATAAAGTTAGCGAAGGGAAAGTAGTCAATAAATTATATGAAGGTCAATGGAAATACTACCATAAAGCTTCTAAAACGGTGATGACTATCGAAAATTATACGAATGGAAAACTAGAAGGATTGCGTTCTGTCTTTTATCCAAGTGGTAAAATAGCCGAAGAAACGATGTATAAAAACAACCTGAAAAATGGTCTTTACAAACGCTATACTGAAGCTGGTATCATAATAGAAGAATCGAATTATTCCAATAACGAATATGATGGATTGGCTACTTTTAAGGATCCAGATGACGGAGGTCTTGTTTCTACAGGGAAATTTATTAAAGGAAAAAAAGAAGGTATTTGGCAGTTTTTCGAAAAAGGAAAATTAGTTAAAAAAGAGAATATGAGTTTTCAAAAGAAAAGTGCAAAAGTAAAAAAGAATTAAGTTTAAATGCTAATTTGAGATTCCTACGAAATGACAAATTGGAGTGAACTATTTTATGACAAATTAGATTTTAATATGCCGATAAAATCGTAATGTCTTTGAGATAGGTTATTAAAATTCGAGAATTTGTAGTGTTTTTTTTAATTGTAACCGATTAGAATTAAGTTGAAATGAGCCTTTATTCCTGTCGTAAATCTTTGTAACTTTGCAGCTTGTAAAATTGAAATTATTTGAAGATGAAACGTGTAGTTGTAGGGCTTTCTGGAGGTGTAGATTCAAGTGTTGCTGCTTATTTATTGCAACAACAAGGCTATGAAGTCATCGGTCTTTTTATGAAAAATTGGCATGATGATTCGGTTACGATTTCTAATGAATGTCCGTGGCTAGAAGATAGTAATGATGCTTTATTAGTTGCCGAAAAATTGGGTATTCCTTTTCAAACGGTTGACTTAAGCGAAGAATACAAAGAGAAAATCGTTGATTATATGTTCAACGAATATGAAAAAGGTCGAACTCCAAATCCCGATGTACTTTGTAACCGCGAAATAAAATTCGATGTTTTCATGAAAATTGCTTTAAGTCTTGGTGCCGATTTTGTGGCTACGGGGCATTATTGTCGAAAAGGCGAAATCGAAGTCAATGGTAAAAAAGTGTACCAACTTTTGGCTGGAGCCGACAACAACAAAGATCAATCTTATTTTCTTTGTCAATTATCGCAAGAACAATTGGCGAAATCCTTATTCCCAATTGGCGAATTAACAAAACCCGAAGTGCGCGAAATAGCGAGTCAACTGGATTTGGTTACAGCCGAAAAAAGAGACTCTCAAGGATTATGTTTCATTGGAAAAGTGAGATTACCTGAGTTTTTACAACAAAAATTACAAGCTAAAGAAGGTCAAATTATCCAAATTGACAAAGCAGATTCTATTTATAATTCCGAAGTAATAGAAGGGATTCCATTAGAATTAGCATTAGATAATGAAGCCAAAAAAAGAGCTTATACGCCGCAAATGGGAAAAGTTGTGGGCAAACATCAAGGTGCTCATTATTTTACTATCGGACAACGAAAAGGCCTCAACGTGGGCGGAACAACCGATCCATTATTTATCATAGCTACCAATGTGGTGACCAATACCATTTATACCGGATTAGGAAATCAACATCCTGGATTATTCAAAAAAGCGTTGCGTATCGAGAAGTCCGAAGTACACTGGATTCGTACCGATTTGGCTATAGCCAATGGAGAAACGTTGGAGGTTATGGCTCGAATTCGCTACCGTCAACCATTAGAAAAAGCAACTTTACATCAATTTGAAAGTGGCATGTACGTCGCTTTCGAAGAACCTCAATCCGCCATTACCGAAGGGCAATTTGTTGCTTGGTACCTAGAAGATGAATTAGTTGGTTCGGGAGTTATTTCGTAAGTTAGACTTTTTAATTTCCAAAAAATGAAGCATATATTACTTTTTCTGTTTTTAGTTTCGAACTTTTCGGTTTTTTCACAGCAAGATGCTTGGGTCTATTTCAAGGATAAGCCGGATTCAAATACTTTTTTTAGTAATCCACTTTCGGAACTTTCCCAAAGAGCTTTGGATCGGAGAACGGCTCAAAACATTCCTTTAGATATAAATGATGTTTCAATTCACCAAGCTTATATTGATCAAATTGCATCTTCCACAGGAATAACCGTAAAAGCAAAATCGAAGTGGCTGAATTGCGTTCACGTTCGAGGTTCGCAAACGGATATTGATGCGTTAAAGTTATTGACTTCTGTTGTAGATCATGTTATTTTTGCCGATAATTCTTTGAATGCAGTTGGAAAAAGAGCGCAAACAACAAAACCTGTTGCTGTTAACAAAGTTTTGTCAACTCAAATAAATTTTAATTACGGTACTTCAAGCAATCAAATTTTGATGCTGAACGGAATAGCGTTACACCAGCAAAATTATACAGGTGCAGGAAAAATAATAGCGGTTTTAGATGCTGGTTTTCCAGGAGTTGAAACAGCGCAACCTTTTCAAAGATTAAAAGATAACAATCAAATTCTTGGGGGCTTTAATTATGTAACTAAAAGTACGAATTTTTATTCTGGTGATTCACACGGTTCTATGGTTCTGTCAACAATGGGAGGTTATAAAGACGGCTATTTGGTTGGGACGGCGCCAGATGCTCAATATTATTTATACATTACCGAAGATGTAAATTCTGAAAATCCAGTGGAAGAATCCAATTGGGTTGAAGCCGCCGAAGAAGCCGATCGAGTAGGAGCGGATATTATCACCACTTCCTTAGGTTATTTTGCTTTCGATAATCCTGCTTATGGTCACGTTTATGCTGACATGACAGGAAATGCGGCATTTGCTTCTCAAGGCGCAAATATTGCCTTTTCTAAAGGGATAATTGTAGTGGCAAGTGCCGGAAACGATGCTCAAACTTCTGAACCACATGTTGGAGTTCCCGCCGAAGCATTAAATGTTTTGGCAGTTGGCGCTGTAGATTCGGTTAAAAATTATGCTTTATTTAGTTCTATTGGACCAAGTTTTGACGGTCGTGTAAAACCAGATGTGATGGCTCAGGGACAAAAACCTTATGTTTATTATAATGGTACTATTAATAATATAGGAAGTGGAACTTCTTATTCATGCCCAATATTAGCGGGAATGATTGCTTGTTTATGGCAAGCTTTGCCAACAAAAACAGCTAAAGAAATGAAACAATTAATCACACAATCGGCAGATCGATATTCTGCGCCAACAATTCAATATGGTTATGGAATTCCTGATTTTGGTTTGGCTTTAGCCAATGGATTATCGGTAAATACATTTTCGAAAAGTGATTTTATTGTTTATCCAAATCCAACGAATGATTCTGTTTTAATTGCTTTACCGGGTGGTTTCGATTCTGGAACGCTAATCATTTATTCGATTTTGGGACAAAAAGTTGTTGAGGAAAATATTGTAAAACAATCTCCAATAATTTCGATGAAAGCATTAAATCCCGGAACTTATTTATACCAAATACAATCAAACGGTTTTTCTAAAAGTGGGAAAATTATAAAAGAATAACCTTTCTAAAAATTAATCAATGAATAAAATCACGCAACTTTTCAATATTAAATATCCAATTATTCAAGGAGGAATGATCTGGAATTCGGGTTATAAATTAGCTAGCGCGGTGAGTAATGCCGGTGGTTTAGGATTAATTGGTGCTGGTTCTATGTATCCCGATGTTTTGCGGGAACACATTCAAAAATGTAAAAAAGCAACCGATAAACCTTTTGGCGTTAATGTACCAATGTTGTATCCGAACATTGAAGAAATAATGAATATCATTGTTGAAGAAGGCGTGAAAATCGTTTTTACATCGGCAGGAAACCCTAAAACCTGGACTTCTTTTTTGAAAGAACACGGAATAACAGTGGTTCATGTGGTGAGCAGCTCGGTTTTTGCATTAAAGGCGCAAGATGCAGGAGTTGATGCCGTTGTTGCCGAAGGTTTTGAAGCCGGCGGGCATAACGGAAGAGAGGAAACCACCACGTTGACCTTGATTCCGATGGTGAAAGAAAAAATACAAATTCCGTTAATTGCTGCCGGAGGAATTGCAACTGGTCGTGGAATCCTCGCTGCAATGGTTCTTGGAGCTGACGGTGTTCAAATAGGAAGTCGATTTGCCGCTTCGGTAGAATCATCGGCGCATGAAAATTTCAAAAATAGAATTGTCGAAACCAAAGAAGGAGAGACGCAAGTCACTTTGAAGGAATTGGCTCCTGTTCGACTAATCAAAAATAAATTTTACCATGATGTTCAGGATTTGTATGCTAAATGTCCGACGAAAGAGGATTTGGTAGCATTATTAGGCAGAGCCAGAGCAAAACACGGAATGTTTGAAGGCGATATGATCGAAGGCGAATTAGAAATTGGTCAAATAGCAGGCTTAATTCATGCGGTAAAACCCGTTAGCGAAATTGTTTCGGAATTGATTTTAGATCTTGAGCAAGCCAGAAAAGAAGTTGCAAAATTTGATTTCTAGCCCCTATTTTTATTACTTTTGAGAGCTTCTAAATTTTTTATAATGACGAAAATAAAAACAATAATTTTTTTATTATTTCTTGGCTTTGGTTTTCCTCAATTGCATGCTCAAACCTTTAAATTCAGTACTTCTGGTTTTAGTGTTTTAGAAAAAGGGCAAAACGGAAAATGGGGGAAATGGTCCGATTTAGATTTGGTTAATATGATGGTGACTTTAGACACCAATAAAAACCGAATTGTTGTTTATTCTCAAGCGATTCAAGTTTTCGAAATAATCGATTATCAACCTGTTGAAGAAAATGAAACGGATCTCGTTTATACGTTTACATGTAAAGATAATAATGGTGAAGATTGCACGCTTTCTATAATTAAGAGAAAATTGCAAGACAATCGTAAACAGCTATATATCAATTATGGGGATCGGATTATACTCTATAATATCTTTAATTTTAAGGCCTAATAGTTTCTGATTTTTAGATAATTATTTTATCAAAGCGAGATTAGAGTTAAGATACTATTAATTTTATTTCTCAAAGTCTTTCTGCAGAATGGAATGTGTATTTTTGTTTTCAATAAAAAAGTGTTTTATGAAAAAGTTATTTTTGTTTTTGGCATTCGTCTTTGTTTTTAATGTTCAAGCGCAACAACGTCCTAAATTAGTAGTTGGGATTGTAGTTGACCAAATGAAAATGGAATATTTATATCGTTTTTCAGATGATTTTTCTCCAAATGGTTTCAAGCGATTGATGAATAATGGATATACTTTTCAGAATATGCATTATAATTATACGCCAACTTATACCGGTCCTGGGCATGCCTCAATATATACGGGAACAACGCCTTCAACTCACGGAATTGTGGGAAATGAATGGTTTAGCCGAAAATCAGGTAAAGAAATGTATTGCACCGATGATGCTTCGGTAAAAACGGTGGGTGATGGTACAGTAAAAGAAGGAGAAATGTCTCCAAAAAACCTTCAAAGCACTACCATTACTGACGAATTGCGTTTGGCAACCAACTTCAAAGGAAAAGTAATTGCGATGAGTCTTAAAGATCGTGGTGCTATTTTGCCAGGCGGACATTTTGCTAATTGGGCTTTTTGGTTTAGTAATTCAGGTGCTTTTATTTCGAGTACTTTTTATGGTTCAACACTACCAGATTGGGTTACCCAATTCAATCAGGAAAAAAAATATATGCCTTACATCAATAAAGGTTGGGATTTATTGAAGCCAGCGTCAACTTATAACGAAAGTCTGCCAGACGATAATCCTTATGAAGGGAAATTATACGATAGTGCCGCTCCTGTTTTTCCTTATAATCTAAAGGCAATGTATGATAAAAACGATGCAAGTATTATACGTGCAACGCCTTTTGGAAATGATTTATTGGCGGAATTTGCCAAAAAAGCGATCGAAAAAGAAGAACTAGGTAAAGATGATAACACCGATTTCTTGACAGTAAGTTTCTCGTCAACAGATTATGTTGGACACATTCTTGGACCACGTTCCATGGAATTACAAGATACGTATTTGCGTTTAGACCAAACCATTGCTGACTTTCTTACGTATTTGGACAAAACCGTTGGTAAAGATAATTATTTGCTTTTCTTGACGGCAGATCATGCTGGTGCCGAAAACGCTAATTTTCTAAAAGACAATAAATACGCCGTAAAAAATATTGAACCTAAGGAAATTAAAAAAGCGTTAAAGAAATATTCAACCGATACTTTTGGAGAGGATTTGGTTTTGAATTATTCGAATTCGAATGTTTTCTTCAACAAGGAAATCCTTAAAAACAAAGGCTTAGAATTAGCGAAAGTAAAACAATCTTTCAAGGACTTTTTGATGACCCAAGAACAGGTAAAAAGAGTCTATTCAGAGGAAGAAATTCTAGGTTCAACAGGAAATGATTATTACTTAAATTTTATTGCAAAAGGCTACGATCCTACGCAAGATGGTGATTTAGTTGTTATAAATAAACCTGGTTTTATTGAATATGGGCCAACAGGAACTTCGCACGGAACGGCTTATGATTATGATACCCACGTTCCCTTAATTTTTTACGGATGGCACATAAAACATGGTGAATCGTTTAACAAAAAAGCGATAACCCAAATTGCACCAACGATCGCCCAAAAAATTAAGGTTGAGTTTCCAAACGGATCAGAAGCCAATGTTTTAGAAGAAGTTTTGGGGGAGAAGTAGAATAAATTTCTAGCTCTCGTTGATGGGCACAGAATGCAATTCTGCGCTAGCTGTAACCAGAAA
>CAILTC010000146.1 GCA_903837025.1 uncultured Bacteroidota bacterium
AGCAATCGAAGAAATTGCTGCTTTTACGTGAAGAGTTTTACAAAGATGTAAAAGTTCCTGGAAGTGCTGATAGTTTTAACCAAGAATTGGAAAAAGCGGGTCGTGTTGCCGATTTCCTTGAATTGGGAGAATTGTTTGCAAAAGATGCTTTACATCGTAATGAATCATGTGGAGGTCACTTCCGTGAAGAATACCAATCGGAAGAAGGAGAAGCACAACGTGATGATGAAAACTTTGCTTATGTTGCCGCATGGGAGTATAAAGGAAAACCTAGCGATGCTGTTTTACACAAAGAACCATTGGTTTTTGAAAACATTAAATTAGTAACTCGTAGTTATAAATAGTTTTTAGGCAAGAGCCATTAGCCAAAAGTTAATTAGTAAAAAATTAGAAAAATGAGTGAATTCAAATCCTTTAAAGATTTACTGATTTGGCAAAAAGGCATTTTACTTGTAAAAACAATTTATACTAGTTTAGAAAGTTTTCCAAAGGATGAAATCTTTGGTTTGCAGAGTCAAATAAAAAGAGCCGCAGTTTCAATTCCTTCCAATATTGCCGAAGGCTGGGGAAGAAGTTCAACGATAAGTTATATTCATTTTTTGAAAATCGCAAGAGGTTCATTATTTGAATTAGAAACACAAATTATAATAGCTAATGAATTGAATTTTATTAGTGATTTAAAATTTAATGAAATTACACAAATAATTACAGAAGAAAGTAAAATGTTAAACGCCTTTATAAAGTCATTGAGCAAGTAATACAACTTTTGCCTTTTGCCTTATGGCTAATAAACTAAATATTATGAAACTTACATTACAAATATGGCGTCAAAAAGATGCCAAAGCAACTGGAAAAATAGTTGAATATCCACTAGACGGAATCGAAGGCGATATGTCTTTTCTTGAAATGTTGGATGTTCTTAACGAACAATTAATCAATAAAGGGGACGAACCTGTTTCTTTTGACCACGATTGTCGCGAAGGTATTTGCGGTAGTTGTTCTTTGTTTATTAACGGAGAAGCGCACGGACCAGACAGAGGAATACCTACTTGTCAGTTGCACATGCGTATGTTTAAAGATGGTGACACCATTTTTATCGAACCCTTTAGAGCAGCGGCATTCCCAGTAATCAAAGATTTAGTGGTTGATAGAAGTGCTTTCGACAGAATTCAACATGCAGGTGGATTTATATCGGTAAATACCTCGGGAAATCCAGTGGATGCTAACACCATTCCAATTCCAAAACACGATGCCGATAGAGCTTTTGATGCTGCTACATGCATTGGTTGCGGTGCTTGTGTTGCGACCTGTAAAAACTCTTCGGCAATGTTATTCGTTGCCGCAAAAGTATCTCAATATGCATTGTTACCACAAGGAAGAGTGGAAGCTACAGATCGTGTATTGAATATGATTAACCAAATGGATCATGAAGGTTTTGGTAACTGTACAAATACTGGAGCTTGCGAAGTAGAATGTCCTAAAGGAATTTCTTTGGAGAATATTGCTCGTATGAATAGAGAGTATTTATCTGCAAGTATCAAAGGATAGTTCTTAGACAAAAGTCATAAGGCATTAGCCAAAAGTGAAAAACGCATTCATTAATTTGAATGCGTTTTTGTTGTTGCTATTTTATTCTATTTTAGATAGAGGATTTTTTTATAACCCCTAATATAATTTAAAATCAGCTAATTATAACTTATACCAAAGTTATGTTGCATTTTCCATATCTAATGGAGCTACATTTGTTGTAGAATCGTAAAAGATTTTATTGTTAATTCTATTATTAGTCAGTAGAATAATAATTGAATATAACAAATGAAATAAATAAATGAAAAAAAGAACTTCGATTTTAGTATTATCCCTTTTTGTGATTTCACAACTTGTATATGGCCAAGTTGGTATAGGAACTATACAGCCAGACCCATCATCAATTTTAGATCTAGCCTCAAATTCTCAAGGGCTTCTTGCTCCTAGAATGACAACTGCACAAAGAGATAGGATTAGTTCTCCTGCAACTGGACTTCTAATTTACAACACCGAGACCTCTATTTTTAATTTTTACAAAGGAGGTTGGAAAGATTTTCTAACAGGTTTTATGATGCCTATAAATGGAGGGACAGGAATTGCAAACAATAATGACTCAACGCTAACATTATCGGGTGCGTATCCAACAACAATAAAAATCACCGCTGCAACAGGAGTTACATTACCTACAACTGGAACTCTTTACGGAACAACAATAGCAAGTATATCATCGGCACAATTATTAAATTCATTAACCGATGAAACAGGAACAGGAAGTTCTGTTTTTTCTACATCACCCACTTTTACAGGAGTACCATCAGGGCCTACTGCAGCCTTTGGAACAAATACAACACAATTAGCTACTACGGGTTTTGTAACAGCAAATATTAATCGAAACAAGTATAGTTCGGTTAGTGGTTCGTCTATTATTTCAACTTCTTCGGCTACAGATGTAGTTGCTGACGGGATGACTTTAACTCCTGACGCTGGGATTTATGTTGTTACGTTTAATAGTCAATATGCTATTGATTCTGTTGATAAAAATGCGCAAAGTATGGCAGATTTAAAGACCGTTTATAACATTCTTATTGAAAAACCTGCGACTAATTCTACCCACGGGTCCTTTTTTGGAAATGGTGAGACTCTCACTGAGGGGGTGTATGTGATAGATGGAGTAGGAACAATAGCCGGAACACTAACTTTAGACGCCTTGGGAAATCCAAATGCAGTATTTATTTTTAAAATTGATGGAGCATTTAGCTCCACTGCAGGGACTATTATTAACTTGATAAATGGTGCATCGGCCAGTCATGTATTTTGGGTAGCGGAAGGTGCAATAGGTATTGGCGCTTCTTCAACTATGAAAGGGATGCTTTTATCTCATAATGGAGCAATAGGGATAGGAGCATCGTCTAATATTGAAGGAAGAATGTTTACTATTTCTGGAGCAATCGGTATTGATAACTCAATTATAGCAATACCTACTTATTCTTCCTATATCAACTTGGGAATACTTTCTAGTATTGGATTATTTAGCTCTAATGGTGTCATTTCTAATGTAGGTGTTTCAAATATTACAGGAGACATAGGTACAAATGAGTTAGGCATATCAGGGTTTGATACTGCCACAGTTAATGGTACAATAAATCTACCTGGTTTTTTTACCAATGCATTAGCTACTTTTAGTATTTATCAAAATGGAGTTTTAATTGCGGACTCTAGTAGAACAAGACTATTTAATGTAAATACAGAGGATGTATCATTACAAGCAATTACAACAATTGCGACTGGGCAAACTATTGATATTAGATGGAAAGTAAATTTAGGAACAATAACTTTAAAAAATAGAATATTAACCTTAATAAACGTTAGATAATTTTTAAAATACACAGATTTGATAGTTGTTCCTTTATAATTTTTTTAATCCCATAAAATTAAAATCAAAAATTAATGGTTTTTTCTTACGAAAATAGCAATAAGGACCTAATTAACGGTTTTATTTTTTTAAACAACTGTTTAACCATTTAATAACATCACATTTGTAAGCTAACAGTCTTATGTTGTTGAAACATAAAAGATTTCATTGTTAATTCTATTATTGGTAGAGGTCAGTAGAATAATAATAGAATAAACAAATGAAAAAAAACAAATGAAAAAAATTACAGTTCTTTTATTTATCTCCTTTTTGATGATTTCACAAATAGTAAATTCACAAGTTGGGATTGGAACAATAAATCCGGATGCCTCATCAATATTAGATTTAACCTCTAACAATCAGGGGTTTCTTACCCCTAGGATGACTACAGAACAAAGAGACGCAATCAGCTTTCCGGCAACTGGACTCATTATTTATAATACGAGCACCTCTAATTTTAATTTTTATAATGCGGGTTGGAAATATTTTCTAACAGATATTATTTTACCTGCAAATGGAGGAACAGGAATTGCCAATGATAATGCCTCAACGCTAACTTTGTTAGGAGCATATGCAACTACAATAACAACCACCGCTTCAACAGGAGTTACATTACCAACAACTGGAACCCTTTACGGTACAGCGACAGCAAGTATAACATCGGCACAATTATTAAATTCATTAACCGATGGAACAGGAACGGGAAGATCCGTTTTTTCTACATCCCCCACTTTTACAGGAGTACCATCAGGGCCTACGGCAGCCTTTGGAACAAATACAACACAATTAGCAACTACGGCATTTGTTTTAGCTAATTTAAACGGACATAGTTCTGTTACTTCAGCATCTAGTATTTCAACTTCTTCAACTACAGATGTTGTGGTCGCTGGAATGACTTTAACGCCGGGCGCTGGAATTTATTCGGTTACATTTAATAGTCAATATGCAATTACCTCTGGCAACATAACGGGACCAGGCGCTATAAGTTTGACAGCCAATTATAATACACTTATGGGGGCAACTGCAACTAATACTTCTCATGCTGCTGCTTTTGGAGGAGGAGAAACCCTTTTGGCAGGAGTATATACGATTGCAGCTGCAGGTTCTGCATCAGGTACGCTTACTTTGGATGCCGGAAATAATCCAAATGCTATTTTTATTTTCAGGTTTGGCGCAGCATTTTCTGCCGCAGCTAGCACTACCATCATTTTGGCAAACGGAGCAAATGCTTCTAATGTATTTTGGGTAGCGGAAGGTGCCATAGGTATAGGTGCATCTAGCGTAATGAAAGGGATGCTGCTTTCTCATAGCGGGGCAGTTTCAATGGGGGCTTCTTGCAATGTCGAGGGAAGAATGTTTGCTAATTTAGGAGCAATAAGTATAGATAGTTCGACCTTAACAATACCCGCTTCGAGTTCTTATATCAACCTAGGAGTATTGTCAAGTTTTGCAATATTTACTTCTAATGGCAGCATAACTAATGCGGGAGCTTCAATCATTGCAGGAGATATAGGGTCTAATGCTGGATCCATAACAGGTTTTACAGGAGCAGCTACTGTAAATGGCACCATTTATTCACCTGGGGTAAGCAATAATGCTTTGGCTACGTTTAGTATTTATCAAAATGGAGTTTTAATTCCTAACTCAAGTAGAACAAGAACAATAAATGTAAATACTGTAGATATATCATTACAGGCAATAGCAACTGTGGCTGCTGGGCAAGCTATAGATATTAGATGGAAAGTAGACCAAGGAACAATAACTTTGGCAAACAAAATATTAACATTAATAAGTGTGCAATAATACTTTTCAGTTTTAAAAAATTAAAAAAAGGAATTTATATAAATCACTTATTCACATGATTAGAAGCTCACAAATACTTAATAAGTCGTTTTTGTTTATTGTTGGAATCTTATTTCAGACTTATGCAACTGCTCAGGTATTTGTTGCGGCTAACACAAATGTTCTTGTAAGCAACGAAGTAATTTATGTAAAACAAGATTTACAGTTAAGTGTTGAAAGTAGTAATTTTTATTTAAGAAATCAAGGTCAACTCTTGCAAGGCACTTCTGTACAAGGAGCAAATAAAGGGTTAGGAAGTTTATCTGTTTTTCAAGAAGGGACCGTCAATAATTATCAATATAATTATTGGTGTTCTCCGGTAGGAAATGCAGTTTCTTCTACTACAGGAAATAATCCTTTTGGAATTACTCAATTGGGAGTTCCAATAACAGAAACCACTACAATACCTGCAATTATTTTATCTCCAGCTGCATACGATGGTACTGCTGATCCTTTTGCGATTGCTCCTTATTGGATTAATAAATTAACAACTAACGGTGCCTCATATTCAGATTGGGTTCGGGTGGGATCATCTGCAATTATAAATGCTGGTGAAGGTTTTACGATGAAAGGGACTTCGGGAATAAATTCGACAATAGTCGATGGAATTCAAAATAATCCTGGAAGTGCGCAACGTTACGATTTTAGAGGGAAACCAAATGACGGAACCATCAATATTCCAGTTTTAAATGGCGAATGGACATTAACAGGAAATCCTTATCCATCAGCCATAGATTTGCAGGCATTTTTAAACGGAGAAACAAATTGCGACGGATCTGCTTATTTCTGGGAACAGGACAAGACGATAAACTCGCATTATATTGCGGATTATAGAGGCGGTTACGGAACCTACTCAGGCGCTGATATTTACACTCCGGCAATCTTCTATTCCTATGATGGATCGGGAAACCAAATATCGGTTATAACGAGTCCAAATAATAGATATCAAAAAAAATACTCTCCCATTGGTCAGGGTTTTATGATTACAGGACATGCAGACGGAAACGTTCAAATGAAAAATAGTTACAGAGTTTATGTGAAGGAAGGAGTAGATAATTTATCTCAATTTAATAAAATAGCCAGCAAAAAGACTACTTCCCAAAACACAGGAGCATCGCAAATACGTTTTAATACTTTATTAGACAATGGACCAATAAGTCAAATGGTTTTGGCATTCAATCCACTAGCCACTGATGGTGTCGATCGCGCTATGGATGCCGCTTCGCCAAATGATGGTCCTGCAAATAATTATTTTGTAATTAATGACAATGAGTTTGTAATAAATGTTATGCCAATTGATATAGACAAAAAAATTGCAATAGGGTTTAGAAATAGTGCTGAAGCTAATTATAAAATCAGCGTCAATGAAATGCTAAATATTCCCGAAGTTTCTAATGTGTATATTCACGATATTTCGGCTAATTTATATTATGACATAAAAAACAGCATTTTTGATATTACATTACCAGCAGGGACAAACAACAATTCCCAATATGAAATCACCTTTAAAAACGGTACTTTAGGAGTTGATAACTTGGCCGTTCAAAGCGGTTTCATAGTTCGACAAGATAATGTCATTAAAAAATTAATAATTAGTAATCCCTTGCAAAAAGAACTTGATTCGTGTAGTTTATATGATGTTGTGGGAAAAATGATTTTCACTAAAAGTAAGTTAGGAACGGACTCCTCTTATACCTTTTCAACATCAAATCTAAGAGAGGGCATTTATATTGTTAAGTTAACTACAACAGATAAATCAGAAGTGGGGACTAAAATTATAGTCAAAAACTAATATTCCTATTTTTTATTGATTGTTTCATCCGTGTCATCCGTGTGCCATTTTTTATTAATTTTATAAAATGAAAATCGCCATCATCCAATCGTCCTTATCTTGGGAAAATCCAACCCTCAACCGAAATTATTTCGAAGAAAAAATCAATGCTATTGCTGAACAAGTAGATTTGATTGTACTTCCCGAAATGTTCACAACAGGCTTTACAATGAATCCTTCTGGGGTTGCCGAAACGATGCAAGGCAAAACAGTTGTAGGATTACAAGCTTTGGCGAAAGCCAAAAACAGCGCCATCACCGGAAGCTTAATCATCACAGAAAACAATAATTTCTATAATAGATTGGTATTTGTTTTTCCGTCTGGCGAAATTCAATTTTACGACAAAAAACACTTGTTTTCTTTGGCTGGTGAAGACAAAGTCTATACTTCGGGGGACCAAAAATTGATTGTAGATTATTTAGGATGGAAAATTTGTCCGTTTGTATGTTACGATTTGCGTTTCCCAGTTTTTGCTCGTAATGTCGAGGATTATGATGTCTTGCTTTATGTTGCCAATTGGCCAAAACCACGCATCAACGCCTGGGATATTTTGCTCAAAGCGCGTTCCGTCGAAAATATGTGTTATACCATTGGCGCCAATAGAATTGGTTTAGATAATAATAATTTCGAATATGTTGGGCATTCGCAAGTGGTTGATTACTTGGGAAATTATATGTTGGAACCCCAAGAAACTGAAGGGGTTTTCATTGTCGAATTAAACAAAGAAAACATGCTGGAAACTAGAAAGAAATTCGGGTTCCTCAACGACAAAGATACTTTCGAACTAAAAGCCTATTGACGATTTACCTTTCTTAGTATTGTTGTTTTTGCCTTTATCCTTTTTATTCACTTTCTTTTTCGGATCTGGAGTGTAGGGAAGACTTACGTCAAAAATCTGATCCACATCCCAATTAGAGCGAACATCAACTTCTTTCGAGAAATAAACCACTTCCTCCGCTTGGCGTTTTTCCAAATAATTTCCCGTATCCCAGATCTTATTTTTGTTGTCATCATAAATAATTCGAAGCGTAAAAATGGCAGGTTCTAACAAATCAAAAACAAGCTTCGTCTTGTTTTCTGAATATTCCGAAGCGACAACATCTCCCTTGGTATCCATCAATTCTACAATTACAGGAAAATGTTTTACGTTTTGTAAATTCACGATAAGATTTCCATAATCAGAAATCATTTTTGTACTTACCTTATAAATCAAGGAGTCATTGGCTTGTCCCATATAATCCGTCAAAGCATCTGGAAGGATCGTAAAAGTGTATTTCTCCAAAGGTTCCTTCTTGAAATCAAAATGCAAGCGCTGGTTAAATGCATCGTATTGGGTTGTAAAATCAATAGAAACCGAATCTTTATTGACAAGTCTAATTTTCGAATTATCAATTTTTGTCAATGGTGTGGCGGTTTCTAAGGTAAATTGTTCTCTAAAATGCAAAAGATCCTTTTGTACAGCCACAATGTTTAAAGTATCGACTTTCTGAGTTTTAATTTTAAATTTAAAGTCCCCTTTGTATTTATCTTGGCTAACAGCCAATGCCAAAGAATCTGTTTTCAGAGGATTAAACCAAACTTGCAGCGAATCCTTTTTTGGGAATTTAGTAATGATTGTTGGCAGAATTTCGGCTTTGTTTTTCAATACAATTTTCGAATTTTTTTCTTGGCCTTCATACGGCAATAGCAATTTATTTCCTGAAACTTGAATGGGCTTCAAAGCCTTAAAAGCAGGGTCTTCTCTGAATAATTTTAACTCAAAAGTAGAGTCATTCGGTATTGTGATAAATTGTTTTTTAAATCCAATTTTGTCCTTTTTAGGGTTGAATTTATTATTCGAATTATAATCCTTCATCGCCACCAAAAGGTATTTTCCCGCCTTTAAATTTTCTAATTTAAACGTTTTTAAACTGTCTAAAGTGTTCGTGATATAGCGTGGAGTTTGATTGTAAACCACCGAATCCTTAAATTTGTCATTCACATCATATAGCATCACCGAAACAAACGATTCCACTTCTTTTTTATACGCATCTTTTACCGTTCCTTTAATCGACAACGAATCAATGTAAGCGCCTGTCGAAAAAACATATTTAAACTGATTCAGCGCATTTCCTTCATTATTATCGGTGATACTTTGCCCAAAATTAAAGCTATAAGTAGTGTTGGGTTGTAGCGTATCATTTATTTTTATCGTCAAATACTTGCTCACATTTGTAGGCAATATCAACGGCTCGTTCTTCATTGGGGGCGAAATAATCAATTGCTTTCTCAAATCTTTAAGCTTGATGTATTCGTCAAAAGTCAATTTAATGTCGGTCCCTTTAAAATTAGTACTAAAATTTTTCGGGAAGCTCATTTTCATAACAGGCGCAAGCGTATCTTTCAAACCGCCAGTAATGTTTCCTCTTTTAGCACAGCTAACCATTACCAATACAAGCAAAAACAGAATATATTTAAAGTTGTTTTTCAACATAATCATTCAAAATTTAGAAGCTACAAAATAACAATTATATTCGCTGTAAACGAAATCTTTTGTTTTTTATTTAGGAGCTATTTCCTGCTGTCATTCCAAATGAAATTCACTGAACTCTAATAAAAATATAAATATAGTGAAGTAATCTTTTTTGATAAAACCTGCTTTGCGTTTTATCAAAAAAGGATTTTCCCTTCCATCAGGGCTAAGGCATTCGAATTCAAGAGGAAATTTCTAATATCCACCCCGGCTTGCAGGCAACCCTCCAAAGGAGGAGAGGTTGTATAGATTCACTCCTTTGGAGGGGTGTCCAAAGGGCGAGGTGGTTTTTTCATTTTAGAATAATTACATAAAATGTGCCATTGAAGACATTACCTAAAACCTCTTCATTTCAAGAAAAATCGTACCTTTATATCATAATCTTTGAATCATCTTGAAAAAGCTTCTCTTTTTTTGCCTCTTTTTATTCTTACTAACGGCTTGTAAACAATAGCATAAGCCTACGATTTCTTTTTATTATTGGAAAACCGTGTTCAAATTATCACCATTAGAGAAAACCACTTTGCAACAAAACAATGTCAAAAAACTCTATGTTCGGTATTTTGATATTGATTTAGAAGCAAAAACAA
>CAILTC010000147.1 GCA_903837025.1 uncultured Bacteroidota bacterium
TAGTGACAATATTTATTTGATGTTGTTCTTGCTTCAATAAAAGAAAAATTGCTTTAGAAGCTAAGTAGATATTGACTGTATCTTTCAATATCATTGGAACTCTCATTGTAGGTGCCGAAATTAGAAAAGGTATTGCGGAAAAACCAGTTTCAACGAGAACGGCTTGACCAACTAAAAGTTCGCCACTATATTTTTCTTTTATCTGCTTTTGAAGACTTTCTTGTACCTGCCATCCCATTATATTAGAAATGAGTAAATCAATCCCACCATCCATAAATCCAAAACTATTGGCAGGAGAAATGATACAATCGGTTGTTTTTTCGAAAACATCCCCGCAATAAACAGTAACATTTTCTTGCCCTTTAAATTGAGATTCCCAAGCCGCACACATTTGTTTATTACTATCTATAAGTTGAATTATCATTTTTAAAGATTTAGGGAAAAGATTTTATTGTTTTTTATATTTACTTAGATGGTAATTTCATGGTATATTCTTAAAGCACCTTTACCTTCTTTAAATTCAAAGCCTATTTCGGATAATCGCACTTTTAAAGTTTCTATGTTATTGATGCCAAAATTATGTTTACCTTTTAGAGGCAACTCAATATAACCATTGTTAATTAAATTTTGCGTCCCAATTAATAAGATTACTCGACAATAATCATAAGTAAGTTTTATAGTTGGTGTAATCATATCAATAATAAATTTATGATCTTCGGTTGATATAAAGTCTAAATTAAATAATTGGTTTCGATATTCTGTAAGGTTTAAAATCCCCTTTTTTCTTCCATTCAAAAATCCCGTCAATAGAATTGAAGGTCCATCTTCATTAATTAACACTAATAAATCTTCCATAATTTATTTTTTTATTAAAATTTTAAAATTCCTCGTATGCTAAATCCACCCTCTATTAAATTGGGTTTAGAATATAAATCTAAACCTTCCCAATCATCAGTAATTCGGAAACAGCTTGGTTTAGAGTCATCAATGACCCAAAAAAAAGCTTGCAATCCTGAACGTACAAAACCATTTTTGCTTCTATATCCAACTGCTTTCCCATTAAAATTAGAATTATTACCCATTGTATTTTTCCTTTCTCGCTCCTCTTCATTAAGATATGCACATTCAGGAAAAAAATTATCGTCCATACTTTTGAGTTTTAAACCTGCTAAATCTTTCCCTAAAAAACCTTCTAAGACTTTAACATCTTCAGATGATGGAATTTTAAATTCCTCTGGCAATATTTTTCTCGAATCATTTACTGCATACCAATTATAAAGAACCTCACCAGGAAATTCAATTGAATAACAAAAAGCAGGAATCTTGTTTATAATTGAATTTCTCCATTCTGTACTAGTTTTTGATTGAATAATAGCTTCCCCATTATTAAAAACAACACCGTTACAATTTGCTGCAGTCCAAATTTGTTTTCCTATTTGTAATATTTTATTATTATTTATATTCATGTATAATCAAAATTAAGAGTGTTTGGAAGTCTATATATTTTCTCTGAAAGAGAGAATTGGTACGTCGCAAATATATGGATTTTATTCATAAAACTGATTAAGAAAAAAAAAACTTAAACAGAATAATTTATGTGAAAATTTATGTAATTTTGCAAAGATTATTCTTTATCTAAGCATAAGGAATTATTCCTTTTTTTTTAAGAATACGTAAATATAAAATATATAATTAAGAATGCTCTATAACTTAAACAATTGATACCTATGCTTTTTTCTTTCTTTTTCTTTACAAATGCTCAGTTAATGAATGAATATAAAATAAATGATTTGTTTTCCGTACGTCAGGGAAAGCAAATGCTAAACAAAAATAAGCAAATTACCAATAGTCAAAATGACAAAGGTTTTTTAAACTCGAATGTTATCAAGGTGTTAACTATGAGCTCTATTAACTTCGATAACAAGACGATAGAACCAGATTTCTTTTTAGATTATGTAACTAATAAAGCGAATGACGAAGACAATTTTTTATCAGCTGATAATTATATCATAAACAGAGTTGGAAAAATTAAAAGTGTCTCTTTGTTAGATTTTGTAGATTTTGATTTTACAGAGACTAACGTATTAGCAAGTAATCACTTTATTGTTCTGACCCCAAGAAAAATTGTATTAGAAAATCTCCCGTTGTTCCATACGTTAGTAGATGTTGCTCTTAAAGATTTAATGGATAAAAAAATAACTACTAAAGTCCAATCAGTTTCGGTTAAGGAAATTCAAAATATTACAATATCTATACCTCCTGAGGGTTTTGACACTCTTACCAGGATGTTTATGGAGATTTACCAACCATACCTGAATTCCTTGAAAAATCTAAAATTTCATAAAAACTTATTGGAAGGATTTAAAAACGAATTAAACAAAAAACAATAAGAGTATGAGAACTATTATCAAATGTCCAAAATGCTATTGAAAACCATCTAAAAATGATATTTGGGAATGTTCCTGCGATTATGTATGGAATACTTTTGACACTGCTGGGGTATGCCCTTTGTGTAAAAAAATACACGAATCTACCCAATGTCGTTCCTGTAAAAGATACTCGCCTCATCTGGATTGGTATTCAGGATTAGATGAAATTTTGGATAAGGAAATTGTAAAAATATTAGAAAATTAGAAATGAATAAAAATATAAATACTCAATTATGAATAGTAGTCAAATAGATGCCTTAAACAGAGCCATCAATCAATTTTCTGAAGAAGAAAAGATTCTTATACTTCCCAATCGCTTTGCATATATTTTTTCAAAAGCTTGGCTTTATATGAAGTTAGGACCAGAAAAATATAGAAAAACCGACGCATTTAATCAGCCACCATCTGATTTAGATAAGGAGGATTTAGAAATTATAGCTAATGGTTGTAGGCAAGTGCTTGAGGGTATTGGTTTGACTAAAGAAAAGCCGTTTACAAATTTAGATGTGATGGGTTTCAGTGCATTATTTAGATTATTTCATTTTCAAAACATTCAAAGGCAATGCAGACATGGTTTTATGCTAAATGGTAAGAGTGGTGCTCTTGACTGTATAACATTCCAACATTTAATGGATGGAAGCCAAGTAGTGTATTATAATTTTTGTGAATATCCACCTATTGACTAATGAAAACCTTTTTTTAATTACATTTTTTTAAATATAAAAATATGATACTATCTGAAATTAATTTTTTTATTAAATGTGCAAGGGAATTAAAACCAATTCATGAAGATGCCCCTGAAAACAGAAAACGACAATTAGAAACTTTCTTAAAAACTTGGTTGTTTTATAATTCTTCTTCAA
>CAILTC010000148.1 GCA_903837025.1 uncultured Bacteroidota bacterium
ATTTTAATTGAGAAGCCATTTTTATGGCTTCTTTTTTTTTACTTTTATCGGACAACAATGATTGTTTTATGTGTGTATTGGTCTCCTTTTTTTAAAACTGCACTAGGAAAATGCTCGTGATTGGGAGCATCAGGAAAGTTTTGCGTTTCAAAACAGATACCACTCAAAGGGTGATAAGCCGCTTTTTCTTTTCCTTTTATCATATTAAAACTGTTCCCACCTACATAGATATGTACTCCAGGTTGATTGGTAAAAACGGTCATTTTTAGATTATTATTCGCATTAAAAAGAGAAGCCGCAAATTCTTCTTTTTTCCCTAACACAAAAGTATTATCGATTTTAGAGGGTACTTTTTTAGGGGTTAAAAAATCAAATTGAGTATTTTCTATTTCTAAAAACCTACCAGTTGGTATATTCTCATTTGTTGTTTCTACTAACCGATTCGCATTTACAGTTAATTCCTGATTCGCAACATTAGAAGAATGACCATCAAGATTAAAATAACTGTGATGCGTTAAATTAACAATAGTATCTTGAGTTGAAGTCGCTTTATATTCGACAATTAATTCATTTTCCTCCGATAAAGTATAAGTCAAATTAACCGTTAAATCCCCAGGGTATTTTGATTCTCCGCTAGGACTAAAATAAGTCAAAGTAATAGAGGGGTTTTCGATATCAGTTCTATTTTTCAAACGCCAAATTGCTTGACTAAAACCGTTGTTCCCTCCATGAAGCGAATGACCATTATTATTTTTATCAAGAACCGTTGTTGTATCATTTAATACAAAAGTTCCGTTATTAATTCTTCCTGCAAATCTACCTACTGTGGCTCCAAAATAAGGGGCGCTTTTTAACTCAAAAGACTTTAAGTAAGAATCTAATTTATCAAAACCCAAAACTACATCCACTTTTTTACCATTATTTAATGGTATTTTTAATTCCGTAATTGTAGCACCAAGGTTCATTATTTTTAATTTCATTCCATTTTTATTCATTAATTGGTATGAGAAAACAGCCTCTCCCTCAGGTATTAAACCAAATGATTTCTCAAAAGGCTTAGTTTTAAATTCAACTACATTTTTTATTTTCATTAATTTATTAATCAATAATAGAATTCCAAAATTATACTATTATTCCAAATATACATACCAGTACCTACCAGTTTTTTTATATCTTGCAAAAAATTCATGATTATGAAAATAATTTCTATAAAAAATAATTTTGGTATTCCAAAATACAAGCAAATTATCTCCTCAATTGAAAAAGCAATTGAAGAGGAAAAATTAATAAAAGGCGGAAAACTCCCTTCAATAAACAAGGTTTGCGCTGCATTTTCTTTGTCCCGAGACACCGTTTTACAGGCGTACGAAGACTTAAAAAAAAGGGGGGTTATTTATGCTATTCCCGGTAAAGGATATTACGTAAAAAGCACGGAAACAAAGATAAAACAACGCATTTTTTTACTCTTTGAAGAGTTAAACATCTTTAAGGAAGACCTCTATAATTCCTTTTTAGAGAACATAGGAAAAAATGTTCAGGTCGATATTTTCTTTCATCATTTTAACATCCAAGTTTTTAAAAAATTAATAGACGATAATAACGGAAACTATACAAAATATGTTATCATGCCTACTAACTTAGCTGATGCTGATATATACATAAAAACCCTACCTGCTAATGAAGTTTACATATTAGATCAAACAAATTCAGAACTTAAACCCTACCCTGCTGTTTATCAAAATCATAAAAAAGACATTAATGACGCTTTATTGAAAGGAAAACATAAATTACTAAACTATAAAAAAATGATTTTGATATTTCCAGGGTACAGAGAACCACTTGGAATGAAGGAAGGTTTTGAAAATTTTTGCAATGATTTTTCCTTTGGAAATGAAATAATTACAGAATTCGCCAACCGATATATTCAAGCAGGAGATGTTTTTATAATTCCAAATGACAGGGATTTAGTGAGTGTTATCGAAAAAGCAAAAATTCAAGATTTAAAATTAGGCAGGGATTTCGGGATTATATCCTATAACGAAACACCATTAAAAAAAGTAGTCGAAAACGGAATTACAACTATTTCGACAGACTTCCTTGCAATGGGAAAAATAATGGCCGAAATGATTTTGGGCGGAAAGAAAAAACAAATAGAAAATAAGTGTTCCTTGATTTTACGGAATTCACTTTAATATATATTTTGACAAATTATATACATCATTTTGAAACACTACTATCTATACAAAATCAATATTTTAGAGAACAATCCTAAGGTTTATTACAATATTCGATGACCTATATTGGCTTTAATAGCTAATTGACGAATTCGATAGTGATTTAAGTGTCGTTTAATTATACGTTTCTAAAATTGCCTTGAATAGATCAAAAAAAAAAAAAAAACGGTAAAGATCTTAAAAAGAGTTTACCGTTTTTTAAACTATAAATCAACCTTGCTAATTTTAGTTTTAAAATTAATAGCAGAAACTAATGAATTTGAATTCCATTTTCTTCAAGGATTTCAGAAAGATAAACACTTTGATTTGGATCGTATTTCTCTATTCCACTTTCATACCATTTTGCAATCACATTGAGCTGAAAAAAAGTATACCCTTCATTATCTATACCCAATCCAAGCATTCCTGCTAAAAGAAAATCTTCCAAAACTTTAATAGTAACAATACGTTGAGGAATTCCTTCAAGAACATGGCCATTCATTCTTTCGTATTCAGCTCTTCCCGAATTAAATCCAGAATTGAATGCCTCACTTTTTTCTTTACAATTAACTTTAATAAAAGGATTAGAACCATTTGAATATCCTTCTAAATAATCTTGTCGATAAGTGGTGTCAAATATATTTTTTGTGTTCATATAAAGAGGCTGTTTTAAAATTTCATTTCAAACCTATTGACTATTTTTAACTTAAAATAGAAAAATCGTTGAAAGGAAAAAAAAATCTTTAAATTACAAAGGCAGCACCGTTTGTCGATAAAAAAGAGTTATCAAATAGACTTTTCGCTATAATACCTATCTTCTATTCTCTTAATGTCCTTGATCGAATTCTTAGCCCAAGCCAATCTTTTGACCAAGATTTCCTCTTCAGACAAATGCCAATCTATCGAAGAATTACGCAATCTATTGGTTAGATTTTGAATGATTATCGCCGCCGAAACCGAAATATTCAAACTTTCGGTAAAACCAACCATTGGTATTTTAAGAAATCCATCTGCTTTTTGCAAGATTTCATCCGAAAGTCCGTCTCGTTCTGTACCAAAAAATAAAGCACTGGGTTTCGAAATATCAAAATCATCCATCAAGCAATCCTTCTCGTGTGGCGTTGTGGCAATAATTTGGTAGCCTTTATTTTTCAATGTTTCAACACAATTCGAAACACTGTCAAATGCATTAATATCGACCCATTTCTGCGCACCCATCGCAATTTCCTTATCGATGCTTTTACCATAACGCTGCTCGATAACATTCAATTCCTGTATCCCAAAAACCTCACAACTGCGCATCACCGCACTAGCATTGTGCATCTGAAAAATATCTTCAACAGCAATCGTAAAATGATTGGTTCTATTTTCAAGTACTTTCAAAAACTTATTTTTTCTGTTTTCGGTAAGGATATTTTCAAGAAAAGCTAAATAATCTAAATCAATCATTTTTAAAAAATTATTTGCCAAAAATACTAAATAAAGAGTAGTTTTATAAACTAATGATTTTATTACAATGAAAAAGAAACTCGTCATATTAACAGGTGCTGGAATTAGTGCCGAAAGCGGCATTAAAACCTTTCGCGATGCCGGAGGACTTTGGGAAGGACAAAGCGTTATGGACGTAGCGACACCCGAAGGCTGGCATAAAAACCCAAAATTAGTTCTTGATTTTTACAATCAAAGACGCCAACAGTTACACGAAGTACAACCTAATTTGGGACATAAAACCTTAGCCGAATTAGAAAATGATTTCGAGGTTTTCATCATCACCCAAAACGTAGATAATTTACACGAAAAGGCAGGAAGTTCGAATGTATTGCATCTTCATGGTGAATTATTAAAAGTTCGAAGTTCCTTAAACACCAATTACATTTTGGATTGGGAAAAAGATTTGAATTTTGGAGATTTAGATAACAACGGAAATCAATTACGTCCGCATATCGTTTGGTTTGGTGAGGAAGTTCCCGTCTTAGAAGAAGCTATAGAAATCACTCAAATAGCTGATATTTTAGTAGTTATAGGAACGTCATTGCAAGTTTATCCTGCGGCAGGATTAATTGAATTTGCAAATCCAGAAATCCCCGTTTTCTATATTGATCCAAAACCTGCTAAAATTCCAAATTTAAGAAATCCATTAGAAATTATTCCAATGAATGCCACCCAAGGAGTTTTAGTTTTGAAACAAATGTTATCCAATTTAATATAAAAAACAGAACGCATAACGCCAAATAATGAACTCGATTCCTTATTTTTGCGCTTCAAAAATAATACAATAACAATGACGACATTAAATGAATTAAACGCAGTATCACCAATCGACGGAAGATACAGAAGTAAAACAAGTTCACTTTCAAAATTTTTCTCCGAAGAAGCTTTAATCAAATACCGTGTATTGGTAGAAATTGAATATTTTATTGCACTTTGCGAAATTCCATTACCTCAACTAAAAGACGTAAACCCAAATCTATTTGAAAGTTTACGCGATATTTATAAAAACTTTTCTACCGAAGATGCTCTTTGGATAAAAGAAACCGAAAAAGTAACCAACCACGACGTGAAAGCTGTGGAATATTTCATCAAAGATGCTTTCGAAAAACTAGGATTATCTCAATATAAAGAATTCATCCACTTTGGTTTAACCTCACAGGATATCAATAATACTGCGATTCCTCTTTCGACAAAAGAAGCATTCGAGAAAGTATATATGCCATCGTTAATCACTTTGACATCTAAATTAAAAGATTTAAGCATAGAATGGGCAGCTATACCAATGCTTGCAAGAACACACGGACAACCAGCTTCGCCAACACGTTTGGGTAAAGAAATTGGTGTTTTTGTAGAACGACTAGAAGAGCAAATGCGTTTGTTATTCAACATCCCGTTTGCAGCAAAATTTGGTGGTGCCACCGGAAATTATAACGCGCATCACGTAGCGTATCCACAAATTGACTGGAGAAAATTTGGCGGTACTTTTGTAGAAGAAAACCTTGGTTTACACCACTCCTTCCCTACTACACAAATTGAACATTACGATCATTTCGCAGCCTTTTTTGATGCGTTAAAAAGAATAAACACCATCATAATCGACTTAGACCGAGACATCTGGACGTATGTTTCGATGGAATATTTCAAACAAAAAATCAAAGCGGGAGAAATTGGTTCTTCGGCTATGCCACACAAAGTAAACCCAATCGATTTTGAAAACTCGGAAGGAAATCTAGGAATGGCAAATGCTATTTTCGAACATCTTTCGGCTAAATTACCTTTATCAAGATTGCAACGCGACTTGACAGATAGTACAGTTTTGAGAAATATTGGCGTTCCTATGGGCCATACTTTAATCGCATTTGAAGCTACTTTAAAAGGATTGAACAAACTGCTTTTGAATGAGCCAAAATTCCATGAAGATCTAGAGAAAAACTGGGCAGTTGTAGCCGAAGCGATTCAAACGATTTTGCGTCGTGAAGCCTATCCAAATCCTTATGAAGCCTTAAAAGGATTAACAAGAACGAACGAAGCAATTGACAAAAAAGCAATTCATAATTTCATTGCAACGCTTGATGTTTCAGCTGAAATAAAAGCCGAATTAATGCAAATTACACCGAGTAATTTCATCGGAATTTAATAAATAATGCTCGAAAGGCTCAAAGTAATTATGAAGAATTACATTCTAACATCCGTATTGCTTTGCTCTTTGATTCTATTATTTTCATGCGAAATAAAAAAAGACAAACAAAAAATTAAACCTTATAAAGCGGGTGTGATTTTGTCTTTTGACGATGCTTATATAAATGAATGGTATGACGCTGATCAAGTATTAAAAAAATATTCTTGGAAAGCAACTTTTTGCGTCTGTAAAATAAATACACTCTCCGATACAGAGATAAAAAAAATTCTGAAATTACAAAAAGAAGGACACGAAATTGCAGGACACGGTCTTCATCATTACAATGCTTCCAAGTTTGCTACTAAATACGGAATTGATGAATATATAAAGCAGGAGATAAATCCTATGCTTGATACCATGAAAAAACTATCCATAAATATTACATCTTTTGCCTACCCTTACGGAGGAAAAAGTGCAGCACTTGACGCCGCTTTACTCAATAAATTCAAAATTGTGAGAGGAAGATCATTTGGAGACGAAATTCCTGCAGAACAAAGTTGTTATTTCAACAAATCCAGAATTGTTTATGGTTTTGACATTGACAACAGCCATGTCCATTTTAGCGTTCCCTATTTAATAAAATTATTAGATTACGCAAAAGAGAATAATAAAATTTTGATTTTGTGCAGCCATAAAACGGTAAATGATGTTACTTTAAACTACCAAACGAAAGTGGAAACTTTAGAGCTAATTTGCGCTTATATGAAACGCAATGATATGAAATTCTATACTCTATCCGACTTGAATAAGCTGCAATAAAATAGGTTTTCAAACAACAAAAAAAAGGCGCAAGAATTAAATTCTTGAGCCTTTTGCATATAAAAAAACTTGAATTAAAATTATCTATAATAATTGGGAGATTCTTTGGTAATGGTCACATTATGCGGATGA
>CAILTC010000149.1 GCA_903837025.1 uncultured Bacteroidota bacterium
ATTTTCAATTTATCAAAACAAATATCTACTACTTCACTTTCAGAAATGAAACATTGCGCTCCTAGAGCATTAAAATCATCTTTATATTCAGAAAGATAAGTCAACTCAGGATCTATCAACGAAACGATACCTTTTATGTTTTCTTTTAAACAAATTTTCTTTACTTCATCAATATAATTTGAATCGGTAATCAGTGGTAACAAATACCCTTTTTCAGCAAAATATAAAGAAGGAGCTAGCGGGTCATTATCAGCTACAATAACTTCTCCAAATCCTTCAAACTCTTCCTTGAAATATAAAACCAATTGACTTCTTCTTCCACCACTTAATATTAATATATTCATATTTTTAATTAATGTTATCCTCTTTAATAATTGATTTTTGGCAATATTCTTCTACTCCCCAAGCTTCACGAACACAAGTAAATGTATTGTTATTTTCAACATATACAATTGGAAAGTATTCAATAAATAAAGGCGAAAAACACATCGTATAAGATCCTACATAATTAAAAAGCAATCGATCCTCTACTTCCAACTCTTTTTTATCTTCTAACTTTATCAAACGATCATGCTCCATGCAGGTGTAGCCACAAACAACTTGTTCCTTCACGCTGTTTTTATCCTCATTTTTGACTAATAAGTCTAAAAAATAATTTGTTTTATTCATAAATGGATCAATATTATTTCGGCTTCCATTTACGGTTACAATTCTTTTTTTAATAGTATCTTTTACATCAATCACTTCGCATAAAAAAGAGATCGGAGTTGCAATTAAACTTGCTCCAGGTTCCACTATTAGTGTTGTATTTTTATTATTAAATCTTTTGCTGAGTATAGCTGAAATAGATTGCATATACTCTAAAAATGTTGGGCGATCTGGCAAACCACCAAAAAAGCCACCTCCTACATTAATAAAATCTAATTCATATTCGAATAAATTGGCTATTTCGCAGGCTTTACTGGCTATTACCTCAAAAATTTTTATGCTTCTTGTTTTTGAACTATTGTGCAAATGAATACCATTTACTTTTATATGCTCAAGCGCATTAATTTGATCAATAATTTTTTTAAAATCACCCTTTTCATAACTAAACCCAAACCTCCCTCCTTCATCACCCATTACTGTTTCAGAAGGACATTCTTTTTCTAAATCAAAATTCACTCGAACCCCAATTCCAATATCAGAAGTTAACTTGATTTCTTGTAACCAATTCATTTCCTTCCAAGAATCTACATTTACAATACTTCCTTTTGTTATAGCCTCTATAAATTGAGATTTTCCTTTATTGGGACCATTAAAAATAATATTTTTAGGGCTATTTCCATACTTTAAAGCTAGTTCATACTCAACATTTGAAACAACTTCGGCATAACAACCCTTTTTATTCATATAATCAATTATCCAAGGCAAAGAGTTTGTTTTATAAGAATATCCAATAATATAATTTCCCCAAGTAACTGACAATGCTTGATTTAATTCGATTAAATTTTTATTGATTTTATCTTCATAAATAATAAAAGAAGGCGTTTTTAATTGACTGTATAACATTTTTTTGGGGTAAATATTTTTTTGAAATATACATCAATAATACAAAAAATAATAATCTAATTAACAATTTGTTTATAGCAGATATACGTCTTATTTAGACTCCCTTTTTTCACTATTATAACATTGATTATTTAGAACAATTTGATTACTTTTGAACCATCAAAAAATAAAATAATGAGCGTTACTAGACACGATTGGACAAAAGATGAAATTTTAGCAATATATACAAAACCTATGATGGATTTGCTTTATGAAGCAGCCACAATTCATAGAGAACATCATGATCCAAACGTGGTGCAAGTTTCAACATTATTATCTATCAAAACAGGCGGATGCTCGGAAGATTGTGGCTATTGCCCGCAAGCAAAACGCTATCATACCTCAATCAAAACAAATGATTTGATGTCCGTTAGTCAAGTCAAAGAACAAGCAATTCAAGCCAAAGCAAGTGGTTCCTCTCGTGTTTGTATGGGTGCTGCCTGGAGAAACGTAAAAGACGGAGACGAATTTGATCAAGTGCTAGAAATGGTACGTACCATAAATAAATTAGACATGGAAGTGTGTTGTACTCTCGGAATGATTACCGAAAACCAAGCACATCGTTTAGCCGAAGCTGGTTTATATGCCTACAACCACAATATTGACACTTCTGAAGAATATTATAAAGAAGTGATTTCGACTCGTGGATTTGAAGATCGTTTACAAACCATCGAGAATGTACGTAAAACAAACATTACCGTTTGTAGTGGCGGTATTATTGGTATGGGCGAAAGTATCGAAGATCGTGCAGGAATGCTTGTCGCTCTTTCTACTTTAGACCCTCAACCAGAATCAGTGCCCATAAATGCCTTAGTTCCCGTTGAAGGAACACCTCTTGAAGAAGAAAAACCAGTAGAAATCTGGGAAATGATTCGTATGGTTGCAACAACCAGAATTATTATGCCAGAAACTCAGGTTCGACTTTCGGCAGGAAGAATAAACATGAGCCGTGAAGGGCAGGCAATGTGCTTTTTGGCTGGTGCTAATTCTATTTTTTCGGGTGATAAATTGCTTACAACGCCTAACAATGACATGAACGAAGATCTAAAAATGTTCGAAATTTTAGGATTGAAAAATCAACAACCATTTGCCAAAGTGTACCAACGAGAAACTGTTGAAGCGGTAGATTCAAAATTTACTTCTCTTGGCGAAAAACCAAAATGGTCAAGACCAGGACATACAATTGACCGTAATCTTGAAGCTACTGTTAAAAAGTAATGCTATTTTATCGGATATTAAAAAGCTCCTAGACTTATAAAGTTTAGGAGCTTTTTTTTATTAACCTTTTTCATGTTTATTTATTCCTTAGGTTCTACCACGAATTGTGTGGGTAAAAATTACAAACTCAAAAGCACACTTACTGCGTTTCCGCCAAAGCCAACTGCATTGACAAGAACTTTTTTTATAACCCTGTCAGGGTTCAATACCCTGACAGGGTTAGCCAAAAAGGGAACCCCAATAAATTTCTGATGTTGTAGCATCAAAATCGCCATTTCAATACTTAATATTCCGGATGCGCCAAAAGTGTGACCAATTTTCCATTTATTAGTGGTCAATAAAGGAAGGTTTTCTTCTGCCAAATCCGATTGAATAGATGAAGCAAATACTTTCTGAATGGCTTTATATTCGGTTAAATCACCGGCTTTTGTTCCTGGTGCATGCATCACAATAATATCAACTTCGGATAAATTGGTGTTTTGCAAAGCCATTTTCATCGATTTTTGAAAACATAAGGCTTCTGCAGAAATTGAAATATTGTGTTCCAAAATTTCGGTGGCATAACCAATACCTTCAATAAAAGCAAGGGCGTTTTCTTTTTTACCCATTTCCAAACAACAGACGGCGGCACCTTCGCCCAAAATTAGGGAGTTTTTCGTTTTCTCTAAATCCAAAGCTCTATTGGGCCATTCTTCTTCACTATTCGAATATATTTTTAAAGCACGCATCTGTGCTATCGTAAAATCGGTTAAGGGTGCTTCACTACCACCCACAAGAAATTTGTCGGCCATACCAGACCGAAGCCAAGCTACACCATTCAACAAAGCGTGTAAAGCCGTTGAACAAGTAATAGAATGTGAAATTTCGGGGCCTGAGCTTTGCAAATCATGAGCCACCCAGGAAGATATATTTCCCA
>CAILTC010000150.1 GCA_903837025.1 uncultured Bacteroidota bacterium
CCTTGAAATTCCAACGGTATTTGATTGATAAAATGGATTTGAATAATCGATTGATTGCTGTAAAAGGCGCTAGAGGTTCTGGAAAAACGACTTTGTTGTTGCAGATTGCAAAAAGAAAGTTACCGCTAAAAAGTACGCTCTATGTAAGTTTGGATCATATTTATTTTTTTGAAAATAAATTATATGATTTGGCCAAGCTGTTTGTGAAATTTGGCGGCACTCATTTATTATTGGACGAAGTTCATAAATATCCCAATTGGTCTAGAGAGATAAAATTAATTTATGATAATTTCCCCGCTTTGAGTATTGTTTTTACCTCTTCTTCGATGCTCGAAATTTACAAAGCCGAATCGGATTTGAGTCGAAGAGCGGTTTCTTATACCTTAAAAGAGTTGTCTTTTAGGGAATTTATGGAGTTGGATGCCAATAAAAAATTTCCCGTTTTTTCTTTAGAAGAAATTTTATCTAATCACAACGAAATAGCTTCAAAAATTTTGGAAGAGATAAAGCCTTTACCTCTTTTTGCTAAATATTTGCAAATGGGAGCTTACCCGTATTTTAAAGAAAGTGAAAATGATTATCCTCAAAAATTACGGAACACTATCAATTTAATTATCGAAATAGATATTAATGCGGTCGAAGATTTGAATTATGAAACATTAGTCAAATTGAAAAAATTATTGATAACTGTGGCAACGAGTGCGCCATTTACACCCAATATTACCAAGTTGAGCGAAAAAGTGGGCGTTTCCAGAAATACCTTAATTCAGGCGATAAAAATTCTAGACCGTGCAGGATTAGTCAACGAATTGTACAAAGACACCTCAGGAATTGGCGTTTTGACAAAACCCGAAAAATTGTTCTTGAACAATACCAATTTGATGTATGTGTTGGCAAAAGAGAATATCAATATCGGTACTGTTAGAGAAACTTTTTTCCTCAATCAATTCAAAGATTTACACGAAATTAATCTATCCGTTCAAGCCGATTTTCTGGTCAATAAAAAGTACACTTTCGAAATAGGAGGCAAAAACAAAACCAAGAAGCAAATTGTCAATATTCCAGATTCCTATGTTGCCAAAGATATGATTGAAATAGGGTATGGGACTGTAATTCCGGTTTGGCTGTTTGGGTTTATGTATTAGTCTCGAATGTTTTTGTTCACGAGCGGGACAAACATAAAATCATCTAAAAATAATTTCAATTATTTCATCAAAGTTGTATTTAACCATTTGCAAATTATCACCAATCCTATAAATCTCTTTACCTGAGAATCTTAATACATCATGCCAACCATTACTTTTTAATTTTCTTGTTCTTATTTCGTCATTCATTTTTTGATCAGGGCTAGAATGATATTCATACCCATCACATTCTAATGCTATTTTTTTCATATCAATTACATCTCCAGAAAAAAAGTCAGTTGTTGTTAACATTAAACAAATATCTACTCGAAAAATATCATTATTCAAGTTAACTTCATATTGTGGAGAGATATAAACATTTCTTGTATTAGGAAAAGATGAATTTATCTTTTTGGATAATTTTTTCGGAAAATAATTCAA
>CAILTC010000151.1 GCA_903837025.1 uncultured Bacteroidota bacterium
CCCATTGGATCTATTTTGGCACCCAATCTCGACATGAGAGAAAATGCCGATTTACCTTTTGCTAGCACCCTTTGCGGTTCGTGTACCAATGTTTGTCCAGTGAAAATCGATATTCATGACCAATTGTACAAATGGCGTCAGGTATTGGTAAAAGAAGGGTATTCGCCAGCAACCAAAACTGTTGCTATGAAAGGAATGGCAGCCGTTCTTTCGAGTGCTACCATTTTTAATATGGCCGGAAAAGCTGGTCGATTTGTGATTAAATACTTCCCATTTCTAGTAAATAACGGGATTAATGCTTGGTATAAACAACGAGAAATGCCCGCTCCACCAGAGGAATCTTTTAGAGAATGGTATGCGAAAAATGGTAAAGAATTTAAAGAGAAAGACAATGAGTAGCAAAGCCACAATTTTAGAAAAGATAAAACAAAATCAGCCGTTATCTATAAGTGAATTGCCTAATCTAACTTTTTTAGGTTTAGACACTTTTGATATACTCGAAACTTACAAATCTGTATTGCGAAGCATTGGTGGAAATTTTGTCGAAGTAAATGATTATAATGCAGTAATTGAGTTTGTTAAAAAGAATTACGACATCGGAAAACGCATGATTACGACACTTCCCGAGCTTGTGGAAATTGCAAAAACAGATTGGCTGAGTGATGATCCACATACGTTAGAAAACGTAGAATTGACTTTAATAAAAGCACATTTTGGCGTTGCCGAAAACTCGGCTCTTTGGGTAACCGACGCTATATTAGGTAAACGTGTTGCTCCATTTATCACTCAATATTTAGCTATTATTGTCAACAAAAATGATATTGTGGCGACAATGCATCAAGCTTATGATCGTATTGGTGACCAAGAATATAGTTTCGGAACCTTTATAGCTGGACCTTCAAAAACGGCAGATATTGAGCAATCATTGGTTCTAGGAGCGCATGGAGCAAGAGGATTAATGGTGTTTATTATAGAATAAATGGGCAATGGTTTTGCATTACGAATTTTGTCAGAAACAAAAACAATAACCTACTACTAAAAAAATTCATAATGGAACAAAGCAACAAAACCTTAGGAGAATTTATTATTGAAAATCAAAGCGATTTTCAATATTCTTCGGGTGAATTATCTCGAATTTTCAACTCCATTCGATTAGCGGCAAAAGTGGTCAGTTATAAAGTGAATAAAGCTGGATTGGTCGATATTATTGGAGCCGTTGGCGAGAAAAATATTCAAGGTGAGGATCAACAAAAATTAGACGTTTATGCGAACGAAATTTTCATTCAAACGCTAATTAATCGAGAAATTGTTTGCGGAATTGCCTCCGAAGAAAATGATGATTTTATCACCGTTGAAGGTAGTGATAATAGTAATAACAATAAATATGTGGTTTTGATGGATCCGTTAGACGGTTCTTCAAATATTGATGTAAATGTTTCGGTAGGGACTATTTTTTCTGTTTACCGAAGAATTACACCCATTGGAACTCCAGTAACTTTAGAAGATTTTTTGCAACCAGGAATCAATCAAGTTGCTGCGGGTTATGTAATTTACGGAACTTCGACAATGATTGTTTATACAACGGGTCACGGAGTAAATGGGTTTACTTTAAATCCAGCCATTGGTACTTTTTATCTTTCTCATCCCAAAATGAAATTCCCAGTTGATGGTTCTATTTATTCTGTAAATGAAGGTAACTATGTTCATTTTCCGCAAGGCGTTAAGGATTATATAAAATATTGTCAATTAGAAGAAGAGGATAGACCATATACCTCCAGATATATAGGAAGTTTGGTTTCGGATATTCACAGAAATATGATTAAAGGCGGTGTTTATTTATATCCAACAAGTTCTAAAGCACCAAAAGGAAAGCTACGATTGTTGTACGAATGCAATCCTATGGCTTTTATAGCCGAGCAAGCAGGAGGGAAAGCATCTGATGGTTTTTCTAGGATTATGGAAATTACGCCTACATCATTACATGAGAGAGCTCCTTTCTTTTGTGGTAGCTATAATATGGTCGAAAAACTAGAAGAATGTATGCATCTGGCAAAATTGAGTAAATACTAGTTTTTTAATTGTCAAAAAAACATAAAAAAAGGATTTGATTAGTTTCGAATCCTTTTTTATTTGAATCTTTTTTCAAGTAAATTAAATGGTTTGTTTTTTTAAACCTTTTGTTAATTTTCGCATCTAATAATCACCCGCCAACAAACTCCTAGATGACTAAATTCTATTCTTTTTTTCTTTTTTTTATTTTCTTTTTTTCTGCGAATGCTCAAGATAGGCTTATTCTTAAAGGAACGGTGATTGATCTTAATTCTCACTTTCCGCTAGAGGCTGCGACAGTTTATTTTTCTACAGTGAAGGATTCTACAGTTTTAGAATATGCTACCCGGATAAAAACGGAATTTTTCAAATTATTACGAAAAAACTTAACAAACCCTTTTTTCTGAAAGTAAATTATGTTGGATA
>CAILTC010000152.1 GCA_903837025.1 uncultured Bacteroidota bacterium
CAGCTCGTAAAACTTTAGAAAATATTTCTTCTTTTTCTAACATATCATTTTCTCTCATAATCCTTCGCTATCATTTGGTTTAGTTAAGCAATAACCAAAAATCTAAAAAATATATTTATTACACAACAATTATTGCAATTCTTTTTCAGAAAGTTGTTTCAAATATAAGGCAGCATAATAACCATCTTGATTGATCAATTGATTATGAGAACCTTGTTCGATGATTTTTCCTTCATCTAGAATAAGGATTCTATCTGCATTTTTAGCTGACGAAACCCTGTGGCTCACAATTATAGTCGTTTTGTTTTTGCAAATTTCTTGTAAGTTATTCAAAATTGCTTCCTCAGTCTCGGTATCAACAGCGGATAAACAATCGTCGAAAAGTAAAATTGCAGGATCTTTGATAATAGCTCTTGCAATCGAAACCCTTTGTTTTTGGCCTCCAGAAAGGGTAATGCCTCTTTCTCCTAAAATAGTATCATATTGCTTATTGAAACCAATAATATTGTTGTGAACTTCGGCACTTTTTGCTGCCCAAATTACTTCTTCATCCGTTGAGTTTTCTTTGCCAAACTTGATGTTATTTTTGATTGAATCCGAAAATAAAAAGGCGTCTTGAGGAACAATTCCTATACTATTTCGCAAATCGAATAAATTAACGGTACTAATTTCGTTTCCATCAATAGTTATTTTTCCTTCTGTGACATCATACAAACGAGAAAGTAAGGAAATAATACTCGATTTTCCCGAACCTGTTTTTCCTAAAATCGCCAACGTTTCTCCTTTATGAACCGTAAAAGTTACATTCTCTAAAGCTTTTATATTTGTATCTTCATACGTGTAGCTCACATTTTCGAAAGAAATAGCCCCTTCAATAACAGATTGATTAGGATTGTTGTTTTTTATTTCGGGTTCAATTTTCATAAACTCATTGATCCGCTTTTGCGAGGCTTCGGCTTCTTGAATCATTGACGAAACCCATCCTAATGAAGCCACTGGCCAAGTAAGCATATTGACATATAAGATAAATTCGGCTATGGTTCCTATGCTTTTTATGGTGCCGTCAATGTACATTAAGCCACCAAAATAAATGACAACCAAGTTGCTAATTCCAATTAACGCAATCATCAAAGGGCCGAATAATGCCTGAATTTTTGACAAACTCATACTTTTGATTTTGCTTTCTTCGGCTAATTCTTCCAGATTATTTTGATGTTGCTCTTCTAACGAATAGGCTTTTATAACTCGAATTCCAGAAAATATTTCTTGGGTAAAACTAGAGACTTTCGATAAATACTGTTGAAAAATGGTACTTCGTTTATTGATTTCGGAACTTAATTTAAAAATCGCATACGATAATAATGGCAAAGGTAGCAAGGTGTATAAAGTCAGTCGTGGCGATACATTATACATATATACGATCACGATGGCAAAACGGATAAAGGTGTTTATGGAGTACATTACCGCCGGTCCCACATACATTCGCACCTTAGAAACATCTTCGCTAATGCGGTTCATTAAATCCCCAGTTCGGTTTTGTTTGTAAAAATTTTGAGAAAGGTTTTCATATTGTCTAAAAACTTCATTTTTCAAATCGAACTCGACATGTCGCGACATTACAATTAGGGTTTGTCGCATCAAAAAAGAAAGAAATCCAGCAATAATTGTGGTGGCAATTATCAGTAGAATATTCGAAATTAATTCTTGTTGAATAACCGATTTTGTTATTGTATTATCTTTAGAAAAGCTTTCAATTATCTTAAAGGATTTACTAATTAATTTGGGTGTAAACAAAGAAAATATCTGGGCAATTATAGTGAAAAGGATACCCAACAAAAAGCTGTATTTGTATTTGATGAAATATTTATTTAAATACCTTAGTTCTTTCATATTGTATTATTTTGATGCTTTTTCTAATTTTATTCGATGCCAAATATACGGTTTAAGGATGAATATAGGGTTGGTGTTCCCTAGGACCGTTTCTGTTTTAGCCGAAAGGGCAAAGTTAGTTGATAATACAATATTTTTGATGTTTTAATTTTATTTTAACCAATGAAATACTTATTTTTGCCAACTAATTAATAAAAGTTCTTACAAGGTGGTAAATAGAAGACATATTCGTGTTAAGGTCATGCAGTCCATTTATGCGATGCATCAAAATGGGTCAGATGATTTGGTAAAAGAAGAAAAATTCCTTTTTTATAGTATTGATGCCATTCAGGATTTATACCTTATAATGCTTTCCTCATTGATCGAAATTTGTAAAAAAGAGACCATTTTTTTGCATAAATCAAGCCAAAAGCATCTCGCAACTCCCCAAGAGCGCAAACCCAACGAAAAGTTTATTAAAAACAGTATTTTTCAAATTCTTGCCGAAAACAATTCGTTAAGCATTGCATTGGAAAATCGTAAAATAGACAATTGGACTCTAAACGATGATTACATTTTAATCCTTTTAGAGGATATTAAGCAAAGCAAATTGTATGCAAAATACATGAGTA
>CAILTC010000153.1 GCA_903837025.1 uncultured Bacteroidota bacterium
ATTGCGGCATTGATCATAGAATTCGTTAGCAAGGAAGAAAACATATTAAATCCCAATTTCAGTATTGCTGATATCTATAAACATCTTGACCTAAAACCTAAAGATGTTCAGTATTGTTTTAATACAATATTAAAAAAAAAATTTACAAACCTAAAGAGAGAACTTCGGGTTGATCTTGCTAAAAAAGAATTGTTAAACGGTAGATTAGAATCTCACTCTATGGAAGGAATTTGGATGAAATCTGGTTTCTCCTCTAAAACCAGTTTTTTTGTAACTTTTAAAGAAGTTACTGGCATGACACCTTTAGAATATTTAAAATCAATAGATAAAGAATCTTTAGTAGATTAAAATTATTTATACGATTTTTTAAATATAAATTCTTGCCCTAAATAGCCCTACATTAAGAAAAAATTCAAGTCGTTTACTCATTATAAAGAGTGAATATTAATACTTTGCCACAAAATTATGTAACAAGAATACTACTTTATAGTTTCAAATTTGTATTAAAACTATTCAAATAAAAAATTTAATACATCGATTATGAACTACGAAAATTATTACTTCGGAATGAATATTATTTGGTGGATAATATGGGTCATTCTACTATTTTGGATTTTTGCAATCCCTTATGATATCCCCGGTCAAAGACGGAAAAAAGAGTCTGCCTACTCTATTTTACAAAAACGATATGGGAAGGGAGATATCACAGAATCGGAGTATTTTGACAAGAAAAAAATATTAGAAGAAGAATTTCGTAAATCTTAAATTTCTACAAAATGAAAAATAAAGAAAATTTTCCAAAAGCATCCAATGAGCAAATACAAAACAAAGATGGATATCCAAAATATCCTGAAAGTGAAGATATTTATAATAAATTTGACAAAGAATTTGATATCGATCCAGAAGATATTTCCAAAAAAAAGCCTGTTGAAAATGATGAAGACCCAGAATGGAATGAAAGAGATATAGATCTAGAACATCCGGGAGATGATCTCGATGTTCCAGGATCTGAACTTGATGATGAGCAAGAAAATATAGGTAGCGAAGACGAAGAAAATAATTTTTACAGCATCGGCGGTGACAATCATAACGATTTAGAGGAAGATGACCAATAATAAATGTATCCTTGCCAACAATCGAGAGCAAACAATAATAATTTAAAGTTTACAGCAATTTTGATAGATCACATTAAATGCTAATTGGAATGGGCACAGTTTGCAAAAATGCACGCGCGCTTGTGGAGCTATTCGATTATTTTTAAATATGATAAATTTATTCTAATTAAAAACTGCTACAAACTTCTCTCGAATAGCACAACATCAGTAACCAAGATCCTCAAACCTAAATTTGAGGATTTTTCGTTTTTTTAAATTTCAATACTTTTTCTATGCAAGAAAACAAATCCAACATCCTGATTTATCAAACCGAAGAAGGCGTTACAAAAATAGAAACCCAACTTCTGGACGAAACAGTTTGGCTTACCCAAGCACAACTTTGTGAATTGTTTCAAAAGTCAAAATCAACCGTTAATGAGCACCTTAAAATATTTTTGAAGAAGTATAATTTCCTAGATGACAAAGAAATCCGTGCTCATTACTAATAAATCTTAAAAAAAAATGTATACCAAAACGAGACGAACTACATCATTACCCTTTGTTTCAAAAAGCAGAACAAATTTTTAAAATCACCCAAGGATTAGTCGAAACTATTCCCGATGACCATGAATTTCTACAACAAACTAAAGTTTAACCTTCCTTATACTATTTTTTTTTCTCCAATTTGCTGTCTCCACATGGCATAATACAGCCCTTTTTCATTCAATAAATCTTGGTGTTTACCTTGTTCGATGATAGCTCCCTGTTCTAGCACATATATTTTGTCAGCATGCATAATGGTAGACAAACGATGGGCTATCAATACTGTAATTTGATCTTGTTTTGAAGATATACTTCGAATGGTTTGCGTAATTTCTTCTTCCGTAATGGAGTCCAAGGCGGAAGTGGCTTCATCAAATAACAGTAATCTTGGATTTCTCAATAGCGCTCTTGCAATAGATAATCGCTGTTTTTCCCCGCCAGAAACTTTAATCCCTCCTTCTCCAATGGTAGTATATAATCCTTTTTCGGCACGATCCAATAAATTTTTACAAGCAGATTTTTGCAATACATCATTTATTTCGGCATCGGTAGCGTTTGGTTTTACAAACAATAAATTGTCTTTGATGGTTCCTGAGAATAATTGTGCATCTTGAGTCACAAAACCCAATTGTTGTCTCAATTCGGTTAAGTCAATATCTTTTGAATTTATTTCATTATAAAAAATATTCCCTTCCTCTGGAGTATATAATCCAACCAACATTTTAACTAATGTAGTTTTGCCACTTCCCGATGGTCCTACAAAAGCGATAGTTTCTCCAGCTTTGGCCTGAAAAGAGATATTTTTAACAGCATAAGTAGAGGCCGTTTGGTGCTTAAATGAAATGTTCGAAAATCTCAAATTATTAATAAACCCAATGGTTTTTGGATGCAAAGGTCTCTCTTCACTTTTAGCATTCATCAAATTACCAAAATTATCCATCGAAGCTTTGGTTTCATTATAATTCGCTATAACATTTCCGAGTTCCTGTAGTGGATTAAACAAAAAGAAGGCGAAAAACATCAGCGTAATCAAATCTCCGGGCTTGATGATTCCCTGAAAAATAAATAGGTACAGTCCAAAAACTAAAGCCGTTCTCATAAAATGAACGGTTGACCCCTGAACAAAACTCAAAGAACGAATAAACCGCACTTTCTTCAACTCCAGTCCTAATATTTTTATTGTAGTACTGTTCAAACGGTTCACTTCCTGCTCCGTTAAACCCAAACTTTTAACTAATTCAATATTGCGTAATGATTCGGTTGTTGCGCCAGCCAAAGCAGTTGTTTCACCCAATATTTCTCTGGAAACTTTTTTGATTTTTTTACCCAAAAAAGAACTGATAAACGCAATAACTGGAACTGTTGCTAAAAAAAGGGGACCCAACAACCAATGGATACTGAAGGCATAAGCAACAACAAATGTGATTCCGATAAGGGATTGAAAAACCAATGAAATAGATAAAGTGATGAACTTTTCACAATCTATTTTTACTTTCTGGAGTTTTCCCAATGTCTCACCGCTTCGTTGATCTTCAAAATCTTGAAAAGGTAACTCCAATGCTTTTTGAATACCATCAGTATACATTTTAGCTCCAGTACGTTGAATTATAATATTGGTGAAATAATCCTGAAAATTTTTGGCTATTCTCGACATCATTGCGGCTCCTACAGATAAGGCCAACCAACCTAAAACGGTTTTTGTAAAATTTGGAAAATTATGGTTGAAATTAGCTACTCCAACCCCGCATTGGTTCAATAATTTACCTATAATAATAGAGTCGCATAAAGAAAAACATTGATTAATTGCTGCTAAAAATAAAGCCAAGAACAATAAAGGCTTGTGTTGTTTGATATAGGTATATAATATTTTCATGGTACTTTTTAAAAATTGAAATGCAAAACTACAACTATTGAATCAAAATTGACTCAATAATAACACAACATATCTTTAGTTGAAATTTTCATTTTCCATCAAATACAAAGTAAAGCGAAGTATCCACAATTCAGACTAATTCATAAAAAATACAATTCTCTTTGCTCCTACTCTTTATAAAATTAACTATTTTTGCAATCTAAATTTTGCCTTATGCCAAAGAATAAATACAAAATAGCAGTTATTCAATTGAACCTAAATGATGTTGCCGAAAACAACTTAAAAAAATGTGTAAGTTGGATACGTGATGCTGCCAGTCAAGGTGCCGAAGTGATTTCGTTACCAGAATTGTATAGCAGTCACTATTTTTGTCAGAGTGAAGATGTTGATAATTTTGCGTTAGCAGAACCATTGTATAGCACTTCATTTATTGCTTTTAGTGCTTTGGCAAAGGAATTAGGCGTGGTAATTATTGTTCCTTTCTTCGAGAAAAGAATGGCAGGAATTTACCATAATAGTGCTTATATCATCGATACTGACGGTTCGGAAGCGGGATTATACCGCAAAATGCACATTCCGGACGATCCTCATTTTTATGAAAAATTCTATTTTACACCTGGAGATATTGGTTTTAAAGCATTTCCAACCAACAAAGGAAAAATTGGAACCCTAATTTGTTGGGATCAATGGTTTCCCGAAGCGGCTCGTTTGACGGCTTTGCAAGGTGCCGAAGTTTTATTTTACCCAACAGCAATTGGTTGGCACCCTTTAGAAAAAGACGAATATGGAGTGAACCAACACGGTGCTTGGATGAACGTTATGAAAGGTCACGCTGTGGCAAATGGTGTTTATGTTGCTGCCGCAAACCGTATTGGCTTAGAACAATATATTGAAGGAACAGCAGGAATTCAGTTTTGGGGTTCTTCATTTATTGCTGGCCCACAAGGTGAAATTTTGGCGCAAGCCTCACACGATAAAGAAGAAATACTGATTGCCGTAGTTGACTTGGATCTTCAAGAAAACGTTCGCCAGAATTGGCCATTTTTTAGAGACCGACGAATTGATGCTTTTGGAGAGATTACAAAAAGAGCAATCGATTAATCGTAAAATTAAAAAAAAATTATAGATTCATCTATAGTTTTAGAGGTAACTATCATAGATTTTGACCTAAATCTAATTTTGAAAATCCAAATATCAACATTGGTATTGAACGCACAAACAATAAATTTAATGACGTAACAAACAGTAATTAAATTAAATAAAATACAACTAGTTGCGCCTCATTAATTGATTTGTGATTTTTGTCTATTTAGTATATTTTCTTTTAATTTTAAAATAAATATTTTTTGAAACTACTCTTATTAATACTATTGACAAACTTTGCACTAACACTACAAGCGCAAGACACTGGCATAAATTCAGATGCATTTGTCGATAAAAAAATTACCACAGAAATAGCCCCTGACTATACTAAAGAAAGAGATATAGCCGATGTATATTACAAGTTTATAAAAAAGAAAAAAGATTCGTTGCAGAATACTGAAAATGGAGGGCACAAAGTACAGTTCTCCTTTATACCCGCACTAGGCTATACACTACAAACTGGTTTTGCTGGCATTGTCAGTACCAACTTAGGTTTCTATGCTGGCGAAGCTAAAAATCAAAAAATATCAAGTATTTCTACAAGTTTTACCTATTCACAACATCAACAATCCATCATTCCTTTTGTTGCTAATATTTGGACAAAAGACAACCAACTAAATATCATTACCGATATTAGGTATATTAAATATCCCTCCCAAATTTTTGGTTTAGCAGGTAAAACCGATCCGAACACGGGTTATACTGTTGATTTTTCGGGATTCAAGTTTCATCAAACAGTTTTAAAGGAAGTTACCAAAAATACTTTTTTAGGCATCGGCTATTTTTATGATCGTTTTTGGAAAATAAAACCATTGGATCTTTCCAATCAAAATATCGATAATATAATAGACACTAAATTAGGTTCAAGCGAGTTAGCTTCGGGCTTAGTTTTGAATTTTTTGTTCGACAATCGTCTTAATCAAATTTATCCCGAACAAGGTTGGCATTGCGACATCAGTTATCGAGCTAATTCTACCGCATTGGGAAGTCAAAGCAACTGGCAATCCGTTCAAGCTGATATTCGTACGTACACCCATTTTCCGGAAGGTTCAAAAAACGTACTGAGTTTTTGGAGTTTTGATTGGTTTACGACAAGCAAAAACGCATCGCCTTATTTAATGCTACCAAGTACCGGTTGGGATGACCAATATAATACAGGACGAGGCTATATCCAAGGAAGATTTAGAGGACGAAATATGTTTTATTTAGAAAGTGAATACAGATATCGAATCAGTAAAAACGGATTATTAGGCGGGGTTGTTTTTGGAAATGTTCAATATTTTTCGAGCGATATTTCAACAGCAGCGAACAAGCCAAACCCTGGAGCTGGACTTGGGATAAGACTAAGACTAAACAAACACTCAGGGGCAAATCTTTGTTTAGATTATGGAATTGGAGCCGATGGTTCGAGAGGTTTTTTTGTTAATTTAGGAGAGGTTTTTTAGCTTTCTTTGAAAATTTTAGAACCCTCCAATATTTCATTCTATTTAACTAAATAATTTTAATTTTCTTTGACATAAAGGGATAAATTCTTAAAAAAAAGTCAAGACTAACCCAAATAAGTTCTTCTAAATAACTTTTTTTATCTTATTTGTAAATCATTACTTTTGTCTTGCAAAAACACTATCATGAACACGAACACAAGACGATTCCCCGCCGAATGGGAAAAACAACAAGGAATTTTACTTTGTTTTCCGCATAATGGCAAAGATTGGCCTGGAAAATATGAAGCGATTCAATGGGCTTTTGTCGAATTTATAAAAAAAGTAGCCACTTTCGAGCAGGTATTAGTAGTAGTTGCCAACGAAAATCTAAAAGCAAAAGTTTTCCAAATGCTAGAAACAGCTACTGTTCAAATGAACCATGTTTCTTTCCTAATTTATAAAACGAACCGAAGTTGGATGCGCGATTCGGGGCCGATTATTGTTAAAAACGGAGCCAAAAGAGAAGCCTTAAATTTTAATTTTAATGGTTGGGCAAAATATAAAAACATACAACTTGACCAATTAGTTCCGTCTAAAGTAGGCGAATTTTTAAATATCCCATTAACTCAGGTTTTATACAACGGAAAACCCGTAATTGTTGAAGGTGGCGCCATAGATTCTAACGGAAAGGGAACATTACTGACTTCGGAAGAATGCTTGATGCATCCTGACATTCAGGTTCGAAATCCTAATTTTACCAAAGCAGATTACGAAGCCGTTTTCAAAGAATATTTGGGAATTACCAATGTAATTTGGTTGGGTGACGGCATCGAAGGCGATGATACTCATGGACATATTGACGATTTATGCCGATTTGTAAATGAAGATACTATTATTACCATTGTAGAATCGGATCCTGAAGACAACAATTACAAGCCTTTGCAAGACAATTTAAACCGATTGCAAAACGCTAAATTAGAAAACGGAAAAGCCCCTAAAATAGTAACTTTGCCAATGCCAAAACGCATTGATTTTGACGGACTTCGATTGCCAGCAAGTTATGCTAATTTTCTGATTTTGAATCAATGTGTATTGGTTCCCACTTTTAACGATACCAATGACAGAAAGGCTTTAAATACAATCGCCGACTGTTTTCCAGACAGAGAAATCATAGGAATTAGCGCTATAGACATCATCTGGGGTTTTGGAACCTTACATTGCTTGAGTCAGCAAATTCCAGAATAAAAGTTCAACAATAAATCTACTTTCAACAAAGAAAAACATCAATTAAATTGGTGTTTTCTTTGTTGATTTTTTTTTATCCCTCTAATTTTTTACCCTGAGAGCGTCATTATTTAAAATATTGATTTAACTATTATTGTTAAAAAAACATGAATTCAATAGCTTTCAAAAAGTTAAATAATTCATATATTTATATTAAATTCCCAAAAGAATTATTTCATTGTTTTTTTAAACAAAGAATTCACAATTCCTTTTAACACAGCAGATGTAAAAGTCAATTCACAATTATATTTTTTTTGTTCGATGAACAAAAAAATTTGATGCAAATTATAATTTAACAAAAGTAATAATTCATAAAATTTTGCCCACTTATGGAAAATGACAATTACGATTCAGAATCCAAAAATCACGTTACAAACGAAAAGGATTTATTGAATGAAGAAGCATCAAAGCAAGAATCTCATTTTTCAGAAGATGAAATGCTAAAAGTCATTCAAGAATTGAGAGGAGAAAAAGAATACCTTAAATTGCTAAACAAAGAACTTCTAATTGCAAAAAACAAAGCAGAAATAACCTCAAAAAAACATTACGAATTATTCAATCATTCTGCATCAGGATATTTTACTCTTTCCCGTTCAGGAACCATAATCGACCTAAATCATAATGCTTGGGAAATGATTGGCAAAGAAAGCTCACTTTTAATAAATACTCGTTTTGATTTTTACATTACCGAAGATATGAAGCCTGTTTTTGATGCCTTTTTTAATACAATTTTCTCCGAAGAAATTACTGCAAACTGTGATCTTACCCTTATAAATACAAACGGTACATTAACCTATGTTCAACTTGCCGGTATTGCCATAGAAAATGGCGAATATTGTCATTTAACAGCCCTTGACATAACTAAATGCATTCAACATGAGTATGCAATAGGAGAAGAAAAAGATAGATTATCAGCTATTATAAAAGGAACAAATGTAGGGACTTGGGAATGGGATTTTTATACAGGAACCATTTTATACAATAACCAATATGCTGAAATGATTGGTTATACATTAGAAGAATTAATGCCCATTAATAAAAAAACTTGGCGAAAATATACACATCGTGATGATTTGAAAAAATCTGATCAAATACTAAAAAAACACCTAAATGGGGAGTTGAATTATTACGAGTGTGAATTAAGAATGAAGCACAAAAACGGAGATTGGGTTTGGATTTTAGATAAAGGAAAAATTAACAAAAAAGATAAGGATGTCAAACCTATAAAAATATCAGGAACGCACCAAGACATTACTAAACGCAAGTTAGCCGAAGAAATTATACGATTATCTAAAGTAACCTATAGTGGTATATTAAATAGCGTTTCCGAATTAATATATATTTTAGATGAAAACGGTTGCTTTATATATGTAAATAAAGCCGGCGAACAAAAATACGGTTATGAAAAGGACTTTTTAATAGGTAAAAATCCAGAATTCGTTGCTGCACCCGGAAAAAACGATATCAATAAGATTTCAAAAGCAATTCAATTAGCGAGAAAAGGGAAACCTCAAAATTTTTATTTTTGGGCAATTACCAAAGACGGAATCATTTTCCCCAAAGAAGTCAATTTAACTTTAGGCACTTATTTTGAAAAATCAGCTGTAATTGCAGTTGCAAGAGATATTTCCGAACAAAAAAAAGCAGATCTTAAACTTCAAGAAAGCGAAAATCGCTATCGCCTATTAATAGAGTCTTCGAATGAAGGAATCTTAGTTGGCCAAGGAACATATTTAAAGTTTGTCAATTCAAAAGTATCTGAAATTAGTGGTTATAGCGAAAAAGAACTTTTGACAATACCATTTCTAAATTTCATACATCCGGATCATAGAGAAATGTTGATGGAAAACTACACTAAGCGAATTAATGGAGAAATAGTCGAAAACAGATACCATGTAAAATTCATAAAAAAAGACAAAACCATAAAATGGCTAGAATTTAGCGGCGTTAAAATTGATTGGGAAGGTAATCCAGCAAGCATGAACTTTATTACTGACATTACCGAACGCAAAAAAACGGAAAAGTCATTAATAGAAAGTGAGGATCGTTATCGTTCTCTTGTAGAATGGTCTCCCGAGGCCATTGTTGTTCATAGAAATGGAAAAATACTTTATGCAAATCCCGCTGTTACTAAAGCCATTAAAGCAAAATCTGTAAATGATTTATTAGGCAGACATATATTTGACTTCATTCATCCTGATTTCCATAATTCAATGCTCGAGAAATCGAAAATACTTGTAAATGTTGGGGATTTCAATCCAATGTCAGAAGCTGACTTTATTGATTTAGAAGGAAAAATCATTCATGTTGAAATTCAATCCATATTGATTAATTATGATGGAAAGCCAGCCATTCAGGCTTCTATCCGTGACATTAGCTACAAAAAAGAATTAGAAGATTTATTAATAAAAGTTAATAAAATTGCCCGTTTAGGAGCATGGGAACTCGATTTATCAAATTACAAATTTAACCTTTCAGCAATTACTAAGGATATCCTAGAAGTGGGATATGATTTTGAAACTGACTTTGAAAATGCAATGTCTTTTTTTAAACTTGAATCGAAAAAAGAAGAGATTACAACTCTTATAAAGGAAGGAATAGAAACTGGAAAAAAATGGGAAATAGAATTAAATTTTAAAACGGGGAAAGGAAATGATATATGGGTAAAAATTATTGGAGAAACTGAATTTGTCAATAGTAAACCAACACGAGTAAACGGTAGTCTTCAAGACATCAACGATCGAAAAATAATAGAAATAGCACTTCATGAAAATATGAAAGAGCTTGAAGATTATAAGTTTGCTCTTGACGAATCTGCTATAATTGCCATTACCGATCAAAAAGGAATCATAAAAACTGCAAATGATAATTTTTGCAAAACATCCCATTATAGTAGAGAAGAATTGATAGGACATACTCACAATATCATTTGTTCTAATTATCATCCTAAAGCATTTTTTAAAGAAATGTGGAAAACCATTGGCTCTGGAAAAGTATGGCGAGGTGTAATAAAAAACAAAAAGAAAAATGGAGAATATTTTTGGGTAGATTCAACCATTATTCCTTTTTTAGATGCCAATAATAAACCATTCCAGTATTTGTCCATTAGTTTTGACGTTACCGAAATTAAAACTGCCGAAGATGAAATTATAAAAGCCAAGGAGCGTGCTGAGGAAAGTGACCGACTCAAGTCTGCATTTCTTGCTAATATGAGTCATGAAATCCGCACCCCAATGAATGGTATTCTGGGTTTTACAAATTTATTGAAAGAAGCGAATCTTTCAAATGAAGATCAACAAGAATATATAAAAATTATCGACGAAAGTGGTGTTCGTCTTCTAAGCATTATCAATGACATTATTGATATTTCTAAAATCGAATCTAAACAAATGGAAGTTTCTAACACCGAAACGAATATCAATGATCAAATAGAATACATTTTTAATTTCTTTAAACCCGAAATAACAAACAAAGGACTTGATTTTAGTTTCAAAAATGGACTTGCCACAAGTGACGCATTTATCAATACAGACAGCGAAAAACTATATGCGGTATTAATTAATTTGGTTAAAAATGCCATTAAATTTTGTGATAAAGGCTACATCAATTTTGGCTACAGCCTAAAAGAAAATAATGAATCTGCTGAACTAGAATTCTATGTAAAAGATTCCGGAATAGGGATTCCAAGTAACAGGATAAAAGCCATATTTGATCGTTTTGTTCAAGCTGATGTATCCGATAAAAGAGCTTTTCAAGGAGCTGGCTTAGGATTATCAATTTCTAAAGCTTATGTAGAAATGCTTGGTGGGAAAATTTGGGTAGAAAGTGAAGTAGAAATTGGTTCCACAATATATTTCACAATTCCTTATAATACAAAAC
>CAILTC010000154.1 GCA_903837025.1 uncultured Bacteroidota bacterium
ACTATCACCATCAACAGAACCAAAGTTACCTTGACCGTCAACTAATAAATAGCGTAAACTCCATTCTTGAGCCATACGAACCATGGCATCATAAACTGAAGTATCTCCGTGGGGGTGATACTTCCCTAAAACTTCACCGACAATTCTCGCCGATTTTTTATGGGCAGATTTTGAAGTTACTCCTAAATCATACATTCCGTAAAGTACTCTTCGATGTACTGGTTTCAAGCCGTCTCTAACATCAGGAAGTGCTCTTGATACAATTACCGACATCGAATAATCGATGTAAGCTGATTTCATTTCATCCTCAATGTTAATAGGAATTAACTTTTCTCCTTCAGACATAAGTTGTAATATTTAAAAATTTTATTTTAGTTTCAAAACGTGCTAATATACATCTTTTTGATTTTTTACAACCCCTTTCCCACTTCTAATTTCAATGATTTATTAACAAATTTCTGTTGTTTATTAGTTAATAATTTATGCAACATTTAACGTTTTTTTCATTCTTTTTTTGTCAATTAGCTGACACAAGTTCTTATTAGGAACGATTTTTGTTTTTGAATTAGAAATTGATTAAATTTACTTTACAATACACTATAAATTATGGATGACAATTTTTCACCAAGAGTAAAAGATGTTATTACTTACAGCAAAGAAGAAGCTTTGCGACTAGGTCACGACTTCATTGGTACTGAGCACTTAATGCTTGGTATTTTAAGAGATGGAAATGGTAAGGCCATCAATATTCTGAATAAGTTATCGGTAGATTTAGACCATTTACGTAGAAAAGTAGAGGTTTTGAGCCCTGCCAGCACTACTGTTGAAATGAATAACGAAAAGAAAAATCTACACCTTACGCGCCAAGCAGAACGTGCTCTAAAAACTACTTTTCTAGAAGCAAAAGTATTTCATAGCACTTCTATTAGCACTGCACATTTATTATTGTGCATCTTACGAAACGAAAACGATCCAACAACCAAGCTGCTAAATAGAATGAAAATTGATTATGACACAGCTAAAGAACAATATCTAAATATGACACCAAGCGACGAAGATTTCTTAGAAAACTTGCCCAAAAACGATGCTTATAATGAGGATCCAGGACAAGATGACAGTTTAAAAGAAGGGACATTTAACAATCCAGCAAATAAATCAAACAAAAAATCAAAAACCCCCGTTTTAGATAATTTCGGGAGAGATTTAACGGAAATGGCTGAAGACGGAAAACTAGATCCAGTTGTGGGACGCGAAAAAGAAATAGAACGTGTTTCTCAAATTTTAAGCCGTCGAAAAAAGAACAACCCACTACTTATAGGGGAACCCGGAGTTGGAAAATCAGCCATTGCCGAAGGTTTGGCCTTGCGAATTATTCAAAAGAAAGTATCTCGAATTTTATTCAATAAACGTGTGGTTACCCTTGATTTAGCAAGTCTTGTTGCGGGTACAAAATACCGCGGACAGTTCGAAGAGCGCATGAAAGCAGTGATGAATGAATTGGAAAAAAACGACGATATTATTCTTTTTATTGACGAGATTCATACCATTGTAGGCGCTGGTGGAGCAACCGGTTCGCTAGATGCCTCTAATATGTTTAAACCCGCTTTGGCAAGAGGAGAAATTCAATGTATTGGAGCAACAACGCTAGACGAATACAGGCAATATATTGAGAAAGATGGTGCTCTTGAAAGACGTTTTCAAAAAGTAATTATCGAACCTACTTCAGTAGAAGAAACCATTACCATCTTGAATAATATCAAAGATAAATATGAAGATCACCACAATGTAACCTATACTCCAGAAGCAATTGAAGCTTGTGCAAAATTGACTGACAGGTATATGTCAGAGCGTTTCTTGCCGGACAAAGCCATCGATGCTTTGGACGAAGCAGGTTCTCGTGTTCACATTATTAATATTGATGTTCCAAAACAAATTTTAGAACTAGAAAAACAATTAGAAGATGTTCGCGAATTGAAAAATGCCGTTGTCAAAAAACAAAAATATGAGGAAGCAGCAAAACTTCGCGATGATGAAAAACGTATCGAAAAAGATTTGGCTGTAGCCCAAGAACAATGGGAAGAAGATTCAAAAAACAACCGAATTCAAGTTACCGAAGACAACGTTGCCGATGTGGTTTCTATGATGACTGGAATTCCTGTAAATCGTATTGCTCAAACTGAAAGTAACAAATTAGCTAAATTAGGTGAACTTATTGAAGGTAAAGTGATTGGTCAGAATGAAGCCGTTCGAAAAATAGCTAAAGCCATTCAGAGAAATCGTGCCGGATTAAAAGATCCTAATCGACCAATTGGTTCTTTTATTTTCTTAGGTCAAACCGGTGTTGGAAAAACCCAATTGGCCAAAGTTTTAGCCAAAGAGTTATTCGATTCTGAAGATGCTTTGATACGAATTGACATGAGCGAATACATGGAAAAATTTGCTATTTCTAGATTAGTTGGAGCGCCTCCGGGATATGTTGGTTATGAAGAAGGCGGGCAATTAACTGAAAAAATACGTCGTAAACCGTATTCAGTATTGCTTCTTGACGAAATAGAAAAAGCGCATCCTGATGTTTTTAACATGTTACTTCAAGTATTAGATGATGGCTTCCTAACGGATAGTTTGGGACGAAAAATCGATTTCAAGAATACGATTATTATTATGACATCAAATGTGGGTGCCAGACAACTGAAAGATTTTGGACAAGGTGTTGGTTTTGGAACAGCTGCCAAAATTGCCCAAGCGGATGACAATTCGAAAAGCATTATCGAAAGTGCTTTGAAGAAAACTTTCGCACCTGAATTCTTAAATAGAATTGATGATGTAATTGTGTTCAACACCTTAGAAAAACACGATATCGATTTGATTATCGAAATAGAATTAAAAAAATTATACGATCGAATCAAAGAGTTGGGTTACCAATTAACGCTTTCCGATAAAGCAAAAGCATTTATCGCAGAGAAAGGTTTCGACAGACAATTTGGCGCAAGACCGCTAAAAAGAGCCATTCAAAAATACGTTGAAGATGCACTTGCTGAAGAAATTATAACTTCGAAAATATCTTCAGGAGATGAAATTTTTATGGATTTAGACGATACTTCGCAAGAACTTATTGTAAATGTTCACAAAGCAGAAGAACCTACTAATTAGTAGGTTTTTTTTTGTTTACTTTGGCCAAATATTTAACCATAATTTAATATTAATAATTCTTATTTTCAATATACATTTACACCAGATTTAATACTTGACAAACTCCTTTTATGTTACAAAATAAAATTATCCTAGGTTGCGAAGAATGGTGTTCTTTTCCCGAATTAGGAATCCCTACTATCAAAGCGCGTGTCGATTCTGGTGCCAAAACTTCGGCTTTGCACGCCATAAACATTGCGCCATTTATAAAGGACGAACAAAATTGGGTGAGATTTGATATCAATCCAATTCAAAATAACGTTAAAACAATCATTCATTGTGAGGCACCTTTGGTCGACAAAAGAGTCGTGAAAAGTTCGAGTGGTTTTAGAGAACATCGCTATGTGATTCAAACTTCATTGGATATTGGCAACTCAAAATGGCTTATCGAAATGACTTTGACCAATCGAGATTCTATGGGTTTTCGAATGCTTTTGGGTCGCGAAGCCATGAGCGGGAGAGTTCTTGTAGATCCTGAACAAAAATATCTTTTGGGGCAACCCACTGCTGATAATTTAAAAGAAGTTTACAAAAATTCGGAAAAAGCGAGTTCGGGTTTACGCATTGGTCTTTTGGCCAGTAATCCAGAATTGTACAGTAACAAACGAATTATGGAAGCCGGCGAAATGCGGGGACACGAAATGCATTTTTTGAACATCAAGGAATGCTATATGAAACTGGATGCAAAAAATCCCGAAATTCATTATCGTGGCGGAATAATATTGAATAAATTTGACGCCATTATTCCAAGAATCCGTCCCAGCATTACCTTTTATGGTTGCGCTTTGACCCGACAATTTGAGGCTTTAAATGTGTATTGTTTAAATTCTTCGACAGCAATTACCCAATCTCGTGATAAATTATTCTCTTTGCAATTGCTTTTGCAAAGCGGAATTGATATTCCAACAACTGGTTTTGCCAATTCCCCTTTAGATACCAATGATTTGATAAAAATGGTTGGCGGATCCCCGTTAATCGTAAAATTACTCGAAGGAACGCAAGGAAAAGGAGTTGTTTTAGCCGAAACGAAGAAAGCTGCCGAAAGCGTTATCAATGCTTTCAAAAGTTTGAATGCTAATATTTTGGTACAAGAATTCATCAAAGAAGCAGACGGAAAAGATTTACGTCTTTTTGTGGTTGACGGAAAAGTGGTTGCCACTATTCAGCGAGAAGCAATGGCGGGCGAATTCCGAGCCAACATTCACCTTGGCGGAACTGCATCAATTATAAAACCCACTTCCGATGAGAAAAAAATTGCCATTCGTGCTGCTAAAGCCATGGATTTGAAAGTGGCTGGCGTTGATATTATTCGTTCCTCAAAAGGACCGTTATTACTCGAAGTAAATTCTTCTCCCGGACTTGAAGGTATTGAAGGTGCTACAAATAAAGATATTGCAGGCGAAATGATTATTGCCATCGAGAAAAATTTTAAATTAAAATAACACATTTACGATCTTTAAATTCTAAACATTAAACACAACAAATGAATCCCTATTTAGACATCATATTCCGAAGCGCTTCTGTTTATTTTTTCATGCTGATTGCTTTGCGAGTATTCGGCAAAAAAGAATTATCTCAGTTAAATACTTCCGATGTAATTTTAATTTTGTTAATAAGTAACGCCGTTCAAAACGCAATGGTAGGAAATGACACTAGTCTTTTAGGTGGTATATCGGCAGCGGTTGTACTTTTTATCATTAATTATGGCTTAAAAAAGTTGATGTATAAGTCAAAACGATTTAATGATTTCATGCAAGAAAAGCCCGAAATTTTAATTCATGACGGCAATTTAGATTTCGAAAAGTTAAGTAAATTAAGCATCACTTCGGGAGAATTGCAAGAAGCAATGCGCGAACATGGAGTCGAACATTTTAAAGATGTAAAATTGGCAATGCTAGAAATTGATGGGAATATCAGCATTATCACTGGTAATAAAGAACTTCGCCAAACGCATTATAAAAGACTTAAAAGAACAAAAAAAGCAATCGGATAATTTTTTTATTTAACCATAAATTTATTTTTACATATAAGGCATTTAAGTTTTAGCTTCATTTATTTTTCTTAAATGACCTTAAATGCCTTATATGGTTTAAGTTTCTACATTTTAAAATTTCGCAATCGCAACGAATTCATGATCACCGAAACCGAGCTAAAACTCATCGCAGCTGCCGCAATCATTGGTGATAATAATATCCCAAAAACAGGATACAACATTCCCGAAGCTACTGAAATCCCTAATACATTGTAAATAAATGCAAAAAACAAATTCTGTTTGATATTTCGCATCACGGAATGACTCAAGTTTTTGGCTTTTACAATTCCTTGTAAATCGCCTTTTACTAAGGTAATTTTGGCACTTTCAATCGCCACATCGGTTCCGGTACCCATTGCGATTCCTATGTTGGCTTGCGCCAAAGCGGGAGCATCATTGATTCCGTCACCTGCCATAGCCACAATTTTCCCTTCGGCTTGCAAACGCTGTATTTCCTTGAGTTTGTCTTCGGGCAAACAATTGGCTATAAAACCAGTCAAATGCAACGCATCAGCGACCGCTTTTGCTGTATTTTCATTATCGCCAGTAAGCATGATCACTTCAATTCCTTGACGCATCAATTCCTGAATTGCTGCTGCGCTTGTCGTTTTTATGGCATCTGAAATCGATACAAAACCAACAGCAATTTCGTCAACAGAAATATAAGAAACAGTTTTTCCTAGTTTTTGTTCGGTACTCACTTTATTTTCTAAATCATCGGAAACGCTTGCTCCTACTTGTTCCATCAATTTTTTGTTTCCCAAAGCTACTTTTTTATTGGTAACGGTTCCAATAACTCCTTTGCCAGAAATGGCTTCGAAATCTTTGACTTCGATCAAAGAAATATTTTTTGATTTGGCATAATTCACAACGGCTTCCGCCAAAGGATGTTCGCTATATTGATTCAAAGAAGCGATGCTTTGCAATAAATTTTCGGCATCATTATTCACAGAAAACAAACGTTCTACCGAAGGTTTTCCTTCCGTAATTGTTCCTGTTTTATCGGTTATCAGGACATTTACCTTGTTCATATTTTCTAAAGCTTCTGCATTTTTGATCAAAACTCCCGATTGTGCCCCTTTCCCTACTCCTACCATAACCGACATGGGCGTGGCTAATCCCAAAGCGCACGGACAAGCAATAATCAAAACTGCGATGGCATTTATAAATCCATAAACAACGGCGGGTTCAGGACCGAATTTTGACCAAACTATAAAGGTCAATGCAGAAACAATAACCACAATGGGCACAAAATATTTGGCGATGCTATCGGCTAATTTTTGAATAGGCGCTCTCGAACGACTGGCATAATTGACCATTTGTACAATTTGCGAAAGCAAGGTTTCCGAACCTACTTTTTCGGCAACCATAACAAAGGATTTATTGCCATTGATCGTTCCTGCAATTACGGCATCCCCAACGGATTTATCAACCGGAATAGGCTCTCCCGAAATCATTGCTTCGTCGATGGAACTTTCGCCAGACGTAATTTTGCCGTCAACAGGTATTTTTTCTCCAGGTTTCACCCGCAATAAATCTCCTTTTTTGATGTCGTGAATCGAAATTAATTTATCTACTCCATCAACGACCAAAGTAGCCTCGGTTGGAGCCAATTTTAAGAGTTCTTTTATGGCTGCATTGGTTTGTCCGTGGGCTTTGGCTTCCATTAATTGTCCTAATAAAACCAAAGTCAATATCACCGCCGTGGCTTCAAAATAAAGTGCAACCGATCCGTGATGTTTGAATTCGGCTGGGAAATAATCTGGAAATAATAAGCCCGCAATACTAAACAAAAAGGCGATTCCGGTTCCAATTCCTATCAGCGTAAACATATTGAGATTCCAAGTGATGATGGATCTCCAAGCACGTACAAAAAACATCCAACCCGCATAGAAAACTACTGGAAGCGTCAAGATAAATTGCACCCAATTCCATTTTTGAGCATCCATAATTTGCATCAACGGATTGTTAGGAAACATGGCCGTCATGGAGATTACGAAAACTGGAAACGAAAATGCAATTGCAATTTTCATTTTTAGTAACAAGTCGGTATAAGCGGAGTTTTCCTCTTCATCAACTAGTTTCGTTGGAACCAAATCCATTCCACAAATAGGACAATCGCCGGGCGCATCCTGAACAATTTCGGGATGCATGGGACAAGTATAAGCGGCTTTATTGGCATTTAAATCAGGAGCTTTCACCAAATCCATTCCGCAAACCGGACAACCCACTTGGGAATCATAAACTTTTTCACCTTCGCAAAACATGGGACAATAATATTTTCCCGAAGCACTCATGGGCAAATCAACGGCATTCATTTCGCTAGGAATTGGCGTGCTGTAAATAGATTTTACAACTGAATCCTCCGAAGCGTTTTCGCTAATAATATAATTTCCTGCGGAGTACAATGCCTTTTGGAATTTAAAAATTGGGAAGGTTTTTTCGGTTGCAATGATTGCAATTGGCGGATCTAAAGAAACTGTGGCTTCTACTCCATCTATGGAATTCAAGGCTTTCTCGACCTTGGTACGGCAGCCGTTACAGGTCATTCCTGTGATTGTATAGGTGTGTGTCATTTTG
>CAILTC010000155.1 GCA_903837025.1 uncultured Bacteroidota bacterium
AATAATTATTCATTTGAAAATTAGAATTCTTATTTTTGTGCTATAAATTTAACCTTATGAATGTGATTTTTCAAACTTGGCCTTGGTATGTTTCCGGGTTTTTGATAGGAATGGTGATGCTTTGCTTGATTTATTTCGGAAAAGCATTTGGAATGTCGTCTAATTTAAGCACTTTGTGTTCGATGACTGGAATTGGAAAACAAGTGAAATTTTTCGACTTTGATTGGAAGGCACAACGATGGAATTTATTGGTTGTTCTTGGCGCTATGTTGGGTGGTTTTGTTGCCACGCATTTTATGAGCGATGCTTCAAATGTTGCCATCAACCCAAAAACGATTGCACAACTGGCTCAACTTGGTATTGATGCTCCAAATGGGAAATTGTTGCCCGACGCTTTATTTAGTAATGCTGTTTTTCAATCTCCAAAAATGATTTTGATTTTGACAATTGGTGGGATTTTGATAGGTTTCGGAACTCGTTATGCTAGTGGTTGTACTTCGGGGCACGCGATTTCGGGATTGAGTAACCTTCAGGTTAAATCCTTAAAAGCGGTTATCGGATTTTTTATTGGCGGATTGATTATGACTCATTTTATTTTACCATTACTTTTTTAATTATGAACGCACTAAAATATTTATTGGTTGGATTCGTTTTCGGAATTGTTTTGACAAAATCCGAAGCCGTTTCTTGGTACAGAATTTATGAAATGTTTGAATTTCAATCTTTTCACATGTACGGAATTATTATGGTTGCCATTGCTACAGGCGTTGTGGGAATTCAAATTATAAAAAGAAAACACCTAAAAGACATTCACGGACTTCCCATAGAAATTCAGGAAAAAGAACCAGGATCTATCCGTTTTTGGGTTGGCGGAATTATATTCGGATTTGGATGGGCGCTTGTAGGTTCTTGTCCGGGGCCTATATTTATCTTGCTTGGAGCAGGTTTTTTGCCGGTGATATTGGTGCTTTTCGGAGCGCTTTTCGGTACTTTTTTATATGGTTTATTCAGAGACAAATTACCGCATTAAATAAGAATTAGGAACATAAAAAAAAACAGGATTTCTTCAAAAGGAATCCTGTTTTTTTATGCTATTTTTTAAATCTATATTATTTCGGCACTTAATCCAGCTTCAAGGAGTTGGGTACATTGAGGGTATAGTTTTTCTAAAACTCCCGTTTTTACGGTGCATTTTCCGTTGTAGTGAATTATCAGTGAGCATTGTTCTGCTTGTTCCGGAGCATGCTCGCAAACCCGAATTAGGGTGTCTATTACATGGTCAAAAGTGTTTACATCGTCATTATAAACAATGATTTCGTTGTTTATAGATGGAACTGTTTTTAGGTTTACTTTCTGTCTTATTTTTTCTTTAGTACTCATTTTTAGATAATTTGAAGTTTTTAAATAAAAATATAGAAGGACTCCTTTGAGGATTTCCCAATACTAATTTACGTATTTTAATGAAACCCAATTGTTTCTTTCGAATTTTTTAACATAAGTTAAACCTTTTTCGGAGCAGGAAGCATCAATAAAAGGAATGTCTTCTGTGTAAAAACCGCTTAAAAGTAACGTCCCATTTGGGTTCAAGCAATCAACATAACTTTGCATATCGTTCAGCAAAATGTTTCTGTTGATATTGGCAATAACCAAATCATATTTTTTGTCTTTCAACAAAGCTGCTTCACCTTCATAAACGGTGATGTGCTTGCAATTATTGCGTTCAGCATTTTCGATAGAATTCAAATAGCACCAGTTGTCAATGTCAATAGCGTCAATAGGTTGAGCACCTTTCATTTCGGCAAGAATAGCTAAAATAGCAGTTCCGCAACCCATATCTAAGGTTTTTAATCCGGTAACATCCATTTCTAATAAATGTTGGATCATCATGTGGGTGGTTTCGTGGTGACCGGTTCCAAAACTCATTTTTGGTTCGATTACAATATCAAATTCGGCAGCCGTTTTTGGGTGAAAAGGGGCGCGAACGTGGCAATTTCCTTCCACATCAATTGGTTCAAAATTCTTTTCCCATTCCTCATTCCAATTGACTTGGTCTATTTCTTCCATCTTGTATGAAATGGTAAATTCAGGAGAACTTAAAATGAATAAATCATCAAGAATTCCGTCTGCCCAAAGGTCTTTTTGAATGTAAGCTACGATGCCCAAATCACTATCAATAAAGCTTTCGAAAGGAAGTTCACCTAATTCGGCAATTAATATTTCAGAACCTAGTTCTTTTGGTTCAATCGTAAAATGAAAGCCTAAATATATATTTGACATGATCTTTTTTTTGCAAAGATAGCAAAATCGTATCGTAATTTTAAGGTATAAAGTAGAAGTAATAACCAAATAAAAAAGTCCTTCGTTTAGAATATGAAGAACTTTATAAGGAATATTTATTTTGAAAAAAACAACAATTTAGAGTTTTGCCACATCTTTATCTTCGGATATTTTGCATATCATGTGAAAATCGATATTGATCCATTCGCTCACTTTGATTAGTCCCATCATTTTGTTTTCGGGTGTAAGTCCAAAATCGCGAATACTTAATTTCTTATTGCCATTTACGGTATAGAGTTCGCCAGTACTGCTCAAAGAAATTGGAATGGTATAATGTTTTGTTATTCCGGTAATGGTTATACTAACAAGTGCATTTCCGACGTGAGTTTGTCCTTTTTCGGAGATTGGCTGTAAATCAAGATAATTTATTTGGACTTGTAGTGTTGGATAGGTGTCTGACTTTAACATTTTTAAAAAATCTTTTAAAGCCATTGAATTATTAGATTCGAAATTTTTGACTACAACCGAAAGCTGATTTTGGCTTAAGAAAATCTTGTTTTGTGATTGTGTGGTTGTTACGATTAACTTGTTTTTTGACAATTTTTCACCTTTTTGATACAGTTTAAAAGCCAAAAGGTTAGTTGATCCGCTGATGATTAGGGAACTGTTTTTTTGTAGTTCGGCTGAATATAAGTTCTGTGCAGATACAGCTGGAGCCATTATGAAGTAGAAAACCAGTAAAC
>CAILTC010000156.1 GCA_903837025.1 uncultured Bacteroidota bacterium
ATATGAAAAAAATACAACTCTTTTTCGTAATTATAGTTTCGGTTTTATTAAACAGCTGTGAGGAAGTTATTCCTGTAAATTTGAATACGGCTCCACCAAAACTTGTTATTGAAGCAGCTATAAACTGGCAAAAAGGCACTTTAGGAAATGCTCAAACTATCAAATTATCGACAACAACTGGCTATTATAACACTGTTATCCCAGTGGTATCTGGTGCAACTGTATCGATAAAAAACAGCATCAATACCGTTTTTAATTTTGTCGAAAAACCAAAAACAGGCATTTATATTTGCAGTGATTTTATTCCCGTAATCAACGAGACGTATGTCTTAACAATTACAAGTAATGGTCAAACTTATACAGCTACCGAAACCTTAAAATCAGTCGCTCCTATTACTAAAATCGTTCAAAACAATCAAGGCGGATTTACTGGAAACACAATAGAAATCAAAGCTTTTTTTAATGATCCTCCTTCCGATGATAATTATTATCTTTTCAACTATGAGTATTCAAATCAGGTCAAATCGAGTTATTATTTAGACAAAGACACGTTTTTTCAAGGAAACGAATTCTTTAGCATTTCCCGAAATAAAGATTTAAAAGCGGGTGATAAAGTAACCATTAGCCATATCGGAGTTTCTAAAGAGTATTTCAATTATATGAGCATCATAGTAAGTATTGCTGGCAGCAACAATGGTAGCCCTTTTCAATCACCACCAGCTACAGTTCATGGCAACATTGTAAACAACACCAATTTCGACAATTATGCCCTTGGTTATTTCTCACTTAGCGAAGTTGATACTCAAAATTATGTCATTCAATAAGGAGCTATTCCAGCTGTTCATTACAAAAAAATAGGGTTAAAAACACTTTTGCAAAGCTTTCAAGGGACTTCCGTTGGTCGTTCTTGTAAGCTCGCAAAACTAACGTTTTTAACCCTATTTTGTTTTTCATTACCATCTGGGCTATCATTAGAAAATTAACCATTTTTCCTTACATTTACATCAAATCTGAAATCTAAAATACCTATGTCCTCACACCATATCGTTCGCGACGACCAAGAACCTGCATTAATAATTGCAAATGGCGCTTCGTGCAATACCGAATTATTAGGACAATTATTAGAATGGTCACCACTAGTAATTGTATTAGACTCGGCGATGGAACGTGTTTTAGAATTAGGTATAAAAGTAGATGTTTTACTGGGCGATTTCGATCGTGGTTTTGATCCTAATTATTACAAAGAAAAACAATATCCGCTAGAAATTGTTCATACACCAAACCAAGACAAAACCGATTTAGAGAAAGCTTTTGACTATCTAATCGAAAGAAAAATTCCGGCTGTAAACGTAGTTTGGGCAACCGGAAAACGAGCCGATCATACCATAACCAATATCACAAATATCACCCGATACCGAGATTTATTGAAAATTGTAGTTTTAGACGACCATTCGAAAGTTATTTTATTACCCAAAAAATTCGAAAAATGGTATCCTGCAAATACACCTATTTCCCTGATTCCTATTGGGAGCGTAACCGGAATTCATTCTAAGAACTTGTTTTATCCTTTAGAGAATGACACTTTATCAATCGGTTACAGAACCGGAAGTAGCAATCACGTTAAGGAAGATGGATTGGTCATTATCGAACATCAAGAGGGCGATTTGTTGATGATGGAATGTTGGGATTAAATAATTGCAGATTTTTAAATCC
>CAILTC010000157.1 GCA_903837025.1 uncultured Bacteroidota bacterium
AATTGCGGGTATTGCAGCAATGATTTATTGGTATGTAAAAAAACATCAAAAGAAAAAAGCCGAAGAAGAAATCTATAAAACGCCTATAGAAAAAGCGACGAGTTTATTGAATTCATTAGAGAAAAAAGAGCTTTGGCAACATGGCGAGGTTAAGGAATATTATAGTGAATTGACGGGAATTGTTCGAAACTACATCGAAGAAGCAATAGAAATTCCGGCGATGGAAAGTACGACTTCGGAATTGATTGAAGGACTTAAAGTAGCTTCGAAGAAAAAGAAAATGAAACTTTCGCAAGAAACTATCGAGAATTTGTTCGTGGTTTTAAAACAAGCCGATTTAGTGAAATTTGCTAAATCAAAACCATTGGATTATGAAATTACCGAAGACAGAAAGAAGATAGAAAGAGCCATTGTTACGCTTGATAAATCGATTCCGGTAGTGGTGGAGAACAATGAAGAAATGTTGCTTAACGAAATGCAGCGTCAGGAACAGCTTAAGAAAGAGTTACAAAAACTGCGTAAAAAACGAATTGTGATTACGATAGTTTCGGTTTTATTTCTGCTTTTTGCAACGACGACTTTTTTCATCGTTACCAAAGGTTTCGATTATGTGAAAGATAATATTTTGGGTCATCCGTCGAAAGAATTGCTAGAAGGGGAATGGATAAAAAGCGAATACGGAAATCCGAGTGTACGAATTGAAACGCCTCGAGTTCTAAAAAGAGTTGACTTGACAAAATCGCTTCCGAAAGACGGAATGGCTTTGATTAAGGAAATGCAATCTTTTGCTTATGGCGGTTTGTTGGATAATTTTTATATTATGGTTTCAACCTTTCAATACAAGCAAGATCCGAGCGCTGGAGAACAAGGTAAGGGAATTGACTTATCAAAGGCATTGGACGGATCTTTGAAAGCGATAGAATCTCAAGGCGCACAAAACATGATTGTGAAACAAGAAGATTTTGAAACTAAAGAAGGAATCAAAGGAATCAAAGGATACGGAACGTTTTCTAAAATTGACGGAATCAATAAAAGCAGCACAAAACTTTATTATGAAGTACTACTCTTTAGTCAAGAAGGCGGATTGCAACAAATTATGATTGTTCATGAGGAAGGCGACAAATATGCGAATGAAATTTCAGATCGGGTTTTGAGCTCTGTTGAACTTAAAAAAGCACAGCAATAATGGGAAAAGTATCTTTTTTAAATCCAGAGTTTTTTTGGTTGTTTCTACTAATTCCAATGGCTATTGCATGGTTGTTTTGGAAAAAAAACGAACAATCAGCAACGTTAAAGATGAGTTCTATTGAGGGATTCAAGGGCTCAAATTCATTTTTGGCAAAAGCAAAACCAATGCTAAATGTGTTTCGAATTTTGGCGCTAAGCTCTTTAATTGTTGCCATGGCAAGACCAAGAACCGTTGACATGAGCAATAAAACAAAAACCACAAAAGGGATTGATATTGTAATGGCGATCGACGTTTCGGGAAGTATGCTATCTAAAGATTTAAAGCCTAATAGAGTAGAAGCTTTAAAGCGTGTAGCTGCTGATTTTGTTGGCGAAAGACCAAATGACAGAATAGGATTGGTGGTTTATACTTCGGAAGCCTATACAAAAACACCAGTAACCAGCGACAAAGCTGTCGTTTTAGAAGCGGTAAAAAGCATCAAATATGATAATGTTTTGCAAGACGGAACCGGAATAGGAATGGGATTGTCAACTGCCGTAAACCGATTAAAAGACAGCAAAGCCAAAAGCAAAGTGATTATTCTAATGACGGATGGGGTGAATAATGCTGGATTTATAGAACCTGAAACCGCTGCGGATATTGCCAAACAATACGGAATAAAAGTCTATACAATAGGAATCGGGACAAACGGAATGGCAGAATCTCCTTATGCTTTATCTCCAAACGGACAAATTATGTTCCAAATGATGAAAGTAGAAATTGATGAACAATTACTGAAAAATATAGCCAGAAAAACCGATGGAAAATATTTCCGAGCAACAAGCAATAGCAAATTAGCCGAGATTTATGCTTCGATCAACAAATTGGAAACAACCGAAATCAAAGAGTTGCGATTCTATGATTATGATGAAAAATTCAGACCTTTTGTGTGGTTTGCAGGCTTTTTGATCCTGTTGGAAATTGGATTACGAAACACGGTGTATAGAAGTTTTATTTAAAATAATATGGAATTAGACGAACGCAACTATTTATACCTCCTTTTTATAGTACCCATTTTGGTAGTGCTTTTTCTATTCAATTTGTATTGGAAAAGAAAAAAACAACGCGAATTTGGTGATTTAGATTTGGTGAAACGACTAAGCCCTGAAAGCTCTGTTTTTAAACCTATTTTGAAATTGGTAGTAATGCTTTTGGTATTAGTTGGCATTATTTTCGGATTGGTAAATCCGAAAATTGGAACCAAAATGGAAAAGGTAAAACGCGAAGGAATCGACATTGTTTTTGCAATGGATGTTTCCAAAAGTATGCTTGCCGAAGACGTTGCTCCAAGCCGATTGGAAAAAAGTAAACAAATTGTTTCGCAAATTATCAATCAGTTGGGCAATGATAGAATAGGAATCGTGGCTTACGCCGGAAGTGCTTTTCCGGTGTTGCCAATTACTACAGATTATAGCGTGGCGAAAATGTTTTTGCAAAGCATGAATACAGATATTGTTTCCTCGCAAGGAACATCGTTGGTAGAAGCTATCAAATTATCATCGACTTATTTTGATGATAAAAGCAAAACCAGCAAATTGATGATTTTGATTTCGGACGGTGAGGATCATTCTGATGGTGCAGATGAAGCTGCTGCAGAAGCTAATAAATTGGGAATAAAAATCATAACTATTGGCGTTGGAACCGAAAAAGGAGGTCCAATTCCTTTAAAAGTAAATGGTATTGTTCAAAGTTTTAAACGCGACAATAACAATGAAGTGGTTGTCACTAAGATGAATCAAGAAAGTTTGAAAGCCATTGCTAAAGCTACAAAAGGCGGATATGTGAATGGAAATAATACTAAAGAAGTGCTAGAATATATCAAAAACGCGCTGAATAATATACAGAAAACCGAATTTGAATCGACGCAAATGGCCGATTTTCAATCGCAATTTCAATGGTTTTTAGGGTTTGCTTTTCTACTGTTGTTTTTAGATATTTTCTTTTTAGAAAGAAAAACTAAATGGGTAAGAAAGTTGAATTTGTTTAATGAAAAAGAATAATGAGAAATTTTATAATATATATTTTACTAGCGTTTTCTTTTGCTGTTTCGGCACAAGAAAAAGACAAAACTTTGCCTAAAGCAAATGATGAATATGCGGAAAAAAAATTCGTTGATGCGGAAGCGGATTACAGAATTTCGCATTCAAAGTTTCCAAAAAAAGCGGAAGCCTCTTATAATTTAGGAAATGCTATTTATAAGCAAAACCAAAATTCGGAAGCCAAATTTGCTTATGCAAATGCAATTAAAAACACGAAATCAAGAACTCAAAAACATTTGGCTTTTCACAATTTGGGAAATGTTCTTATGAAGGAAAAAAATTATTCGGAAGCGGTTGAAGCCTATAAAAATGCTTTGCGCAACAAACCGTCGGACGAACAAACAAGATATAATTATGCTTTGGCCAAAAAAATGCTCAAAGAAAATCCTCCCAAAGACGATAAGAAAAAAGATAAAAATAAAGACAAGAAAGACGACAAGAAAAAGGACGACAAGAATAAAGATAAAAAGGACGATAAGAAAGACGGAGACAAGGATAAGAAAAAAGACGACAAAGGAAAAGATAAGGATAAACCCAAAGATAAGCCAGGTGAAAATGATAAAAAACCAGGTGATAATGGGCAACCAAAACCAGCTCCAGGCGGAATTTCGAAACAACGATTAGAGAATCTTTTAGACGCGGTAAACAACGAAGAAAAGAAGGTTCAAGACAAAGTAAACGCACAGAAAGTAAAAGGAAAACCAGTAAAAACTGAAAAAGATTGGTAATTCAATTAGAATAATACAAAAAATGAAAAAATTTATAATAGCGATTGTTTTATTGGTGAGCAACTCTCTTTTGGCCCAAGTTCAATTTGAAGCCAAAGTAAGTAAAAACACGCTGGGACTAAACGAGAGACTTCGCATCGATTTTACCATGAATATTGATGGTGACAATTTTAATCAGCCTTCATTCGAAGGATTTAGGGTTATAGCCGGACCAAGCCAGCAAGTGAGTCAATCATGGGTTAACGGGAAAAGTTCTTTCGAAAAAACCTATTCTTATTACCTTTTGCCACTACAAAAAGGGGCTTTCATTATCAAACAGGCTTCGATAGAATACAATGGGCAAATTTATAAAACATCACCCATAAAAATCAATGTTACTAATGCGGTGCAAGAAGCAAAAGATCCCAATGATGTTGCTCAGGTTTCGGCGGACAACAATATTTATCTCGTTGCAGATATTTCTAAAACAAACCCCTACATCAACGAACCCATTACGGTCGTGTATAAATTGTATTTCAGTTATAATGTAGGAATCTCCAATTGGAGAGAATTAGACAAGCCAAAATACAATGATTTTTGGAGTCAGAACATTGATATTAAGCAGCTTGTTGGCGAAGAAGGAATGTTTAAAGGGGAGAAATACCGTTTTGTAGTACTTCGGAAAACAGTTTTATATCCGCAAAAATCCGGAAAACTGGTCATAGAACCATTGTCTTTAGATATCGACGTACAATTACCAACCAATCGTAGAGATATGTTTGGTCGTGTAGTTGTAACCAACGGAAGCAAAAGAGTTTCTGCTGGCGCCAAAACAATTTCGGTTAAAGCGCTTCCGGAAGCTGGAAAACCAGCAGGATTTTCAGGAGCTGTTGGGAAATTTGATTTTAGAGTTACCCCTTCAAAAACGAATTTGAAAAACGGAGAAAGTCTAACTTTACTTGTTAGTGCTTCTGGAAACGGAAACATGAAATTGTTTAATTTGCCAAAACCAGAAGTTCCAAATTCATTAGAAATGTACGATCCAGTTCATAACGAACAAGTCAATACGGCCTTGACAGGAATGTCAGGAAAAATATCGGACACCTATACAATTGTTCCACAGTTTAAAGGGAATTATGCCATAAAACCCATGCAGTTTTCTTATTTTGATTTGAATTCCGGAACTTATAAAACCATCAATTCACCAGAAATAATGGTTAATGTTCTTGATGGTCCAATGGCAAATAATGAGCAAGCTGCTGCAGCTACAACTGCTGGTGTTGCGAAAAATAAAATATCGAGTTCGGATCAATTCAAATACATTAAGCTAAAAAGCAATCTTGTTTCGATGAAAAAGGAAGATTTCTTTGGGTCGAAATCTTTTTATGGATTGTTATTTTTGCCGTTTTTAATCCTACCATTAATTGTATTGTTCAAAAAGAAAAAAGAAGCAATAGATGGCGATGTTAGAGGAAACAGAATCAAATTGAACAACAAATTGGCTAAAAAATATTTATCAGAAGCCAAAAAACAAATCAATAACAAAGAGCCATTTTATGTAGCTTTAGAAAAAGCCATGCACAATTTCTTGAAAGCCAAATTGCATATCGAAACTTCGGAAATGAGTAAAAGCAATATTCAGGATCTCTTGTTATCAAGAAATGCAAGTCCAGAAACGGTAATCGAATTTATTGCTCTAACCGAGAACTGTGAACTGGCAAGATATGCGCTGACATCAAGTTCTGTTATTCATCAGGATTTTGATAAAGCAGTTTTGATCATTTCAGATTTAGAAAAACAGATTTCTTAAAAAAGCACACCGATTAAAAGGATGCAAGCAACGCCGATAAAAACAGATTTGTATTTTAAAATATTCGTAGAAATCCGTGTTTTCAATTTGTCGAATCCGTTTCATCTGTGTTCCAAATAAACATAAACAATGAAAAAGTTATTATTTATTTTTTTACTTACCACCCAAGTTTTCTTTGCCCAAAGCGGTTTCGAAACAGGGAATTCCTTATATCAAAAGGGAAAATACGAGCAAGCTGTTACCGCTTATGAAAGTGTTTTGGCCACCAAAATGCAATCATCAGAATTGTATTTTAATATAGGAAATTGCTATTTTAAATTAAACAAAGTAGCTCCTGCAATTTATAATTATCAAAAAGCTTTGGTGCTTAATCCAGACGATTCTGAAATTCAAAATAATCTTAGATTCGCTCAAAAATTAACCATCGATGAGGTAAAAGAAGTGCCAAAAGTGGGTTTCTCCAAATGGATTCATGATCTCACCTCGACCTTTCAGTACAATACTTGGGCGTGGATTTCGGTTGGAATTTCAACCGTTTTTCTATTGTTTTTTCTTGGCTATTATTTTTCACAAACAACATTATACAAACGCCTTTTTTTCTTCGGGATGTTCGCTTTATTATTCCTGCTTTTAATCAGTATTGCGGCAGCTATTACAGAGAAAAACGATTTTGACAATGAAAGACCAGCCGTTGTTTTTGCCGAGATGGTTTTGGTAAAAAGCGAACCACAAGCAGCAAGTTCAACCGTTTTTACCCTTCATGAAGGAACAACAGTATTTGTTTTGGAATCAGTTGACAGTTGGAAAAAAATTCAATTGGCCGATGGAACCCAAGGCTGGATAGCGAAAAACGCAATCAAAGAAGTAAAATAGAACTCAATTTCAGATTTCAGGTTCCAGATTAAATTTCTTTACAATTTTGTCATTCCATAGGAATCTCAAAGAAAATTTGGTTTCTGATTTTAGTTTGCAGAACGCGGAATTGGTATCAATACATTGAAATTGGAAGATTAATACAAAAAAAGCAGTTTAAAATGATGCATTTCATTTTTAAACTGCTTTTTTTTACCTGCAACCTGCCTACTTCTTTTTCAAATCGTCATACCATTTTTCAATCGAAGGATACATGTAGGAAGCCGTTTTCCGAATAGGATTGTAAAACAACGATTTATCAAGTGTTTCTCTTTTGGCAATAAAATTGTTGTAATTTATTTTTTCGAAAAGATTCAGAAAAATGCTCACGATCAATACCATTTTTAATACATGAAAAAAGCCACCACCAATAGTGTTTACACAACCTAAGTGAGCAAAATTCGCTATTTTGGTCAGCGATTTTGCTAAAAGTGACAATCCAATAATAACAAAGATAAAAGTGAAAATAAAAGCCATGATTTGAATCGTTTTAGGATTCCAATGCGTAATTTCTACTAGTATTCCTGCAATAATTGAAGAGAATTTTATGGCGAAATAAATCCCCAAAACTAAAGAAATCAAGGAAGCTAACTCGACAAAAAGTCCATTTTGAAAGCCTTTATACATGGCATAAACAAGGATTCCTCCTAAAATAATATCTAAAACACTCATTTTGTAATTTTTAAATTCAATTGGCAAATATAAAGGAATATTCCATTTTCAACTTCTTATATTTGTCAAAAATAATTTTATGACAGATGATTTAATAACTCATAACTCATAATTCATAACTCATAAATCAAATGTCAAGAGATATACAACTCAAAGAGCGCTGGGAACAGCTTGTTATTATACTTTCCAATCAATTTTCGCAGGGCGAAGACTTAGATCTCGATGCCATTATCTATTTAATTGGCGTACAAGAACTCGGAAAAGTACATCAAACGTATGAAAAAGACGAAAAATTAAACTTGATGCACATTGCCATTTGTCGATTATTAGAACCGTATGGTTTTTATGAATTCGAATTTTTCGACGAAGAAGGTTGGCCTCATTATAAGGTAAAAGAGGAATTACCGCCTTTAAAAGCAGGCGAACAATCAGTTTTAATGAAAGAAGCAATTGTTAATTATTTTCTCGAAAAAGAAATAATTGATTGATTTGTATTTGCGAGGAATGGAGCAATTAAGATTTGCTTCAAAAACTTACAACTTACAACCTATAACTTACAACTTTTACCTAAATTTGCACTCTCAATTATTGGATGAAAATGATAGACAAGATAAAAGAATATATGTCTATATTTTTCACAAATAGAACCCTTAAAAAATAAGAGTTTATAAAAACTATTGAGCTTTATTTTTGATGATTTATTATATTTAATCGCCCCACTTTCACCCCACCTTGCAAAATTACTTACATAGTTTTTTCTAGAACTATTTATTTTTTTTTAAATTTAAATCTATTTACGTTTAATATGTACAAATCATAACCTAAATAATCAGCGACAACTCCTATACAATCATAAAATTCTGTTTGTAATTTAATATAATCATCAAGTAATATAAGTTTATTATCATCATCATGATCATCATGATAACGTTTATATATCAAAAAAGTTTTTGTTTTACCTGTAATTAATAATATGAATTCATCAAATATATTGACTTCTGATAAATGCTTATCTTTTAATTTACCATTCCTATAATAGTCATCAAACTTTTTAAAATCAAATTCAAATGAAGTTTCAAATCCACTATTTTGAAAATCAAAATGAATAAATCTCTCTTCTAAAGCTTTTGTAAAAGCTTCTTTTAATGGTTCTTGTTGTGTTTTTATCAATATGGGACCTAACTCATTACTTTTAGCATGTCCTTTCATTCTATTTATAGATTCTAATAGATTATTATCACTTTTAAAGTTTTCAAAGGATTTTAAAAATCTCCTTTGATAAGTAATTTGTTTTATAGCTCTATGGTCAATATATTTTGTGAAATTTTCAACTATTATATATTTTTTGTTATTATATTTTTTGAATACACC
>CAILTC010000158.1 GCA_903837025.1 uncultured Bacteroidota bacterium
GGAGTATAAATTCCTGATGGGTATGAAAATTCATGATGAAGAAAAATACAATGAATTAGTTAAGAAAAGGCAGGAAATTTATCCAGATAAAGAGCTAAATCCTAATTATTTTCCATTGTATCGATCCTAAATCCCTTTGATTTATAAGGATTTAGAAATGCTTTGTTTTCTGTTTTTATTAAATGAAAATTGAATAAAGTAGCTTTTAGTCTCTCTATTTGAGCGATTACATTGGTTATTATAATTAGAATTAACTGTTGTTGGTTGTAATAACTTAAAATACAATTATTAATAAATTTAAAAATGACCCGATATAAATGGAGTTAAAAATCCCGATTTATGGGTTTTCATAGTTTTGATTTTCTTTAATAAAGGGAAACGCATTTCAAAATTTTAAAAAGCTATGATGCTTCTTTGTAGTTAAAAATAGAACAAATAGAATTACCCAAAGGGTTAAATTATAATAAAAATGGAAAAAGCATATAAGGTATTCTCCCTTGCAGAGACTGAAAAATGGAATGAATATTACAATCGGATTCAAGATAAGGATGTGTATTATACTACGGGTATTATTAGCGCTTTTGAAAAATTCGAAAACACACAAGCATTGCTTTTTATATATGAAGAAGGCAACAATCTAGTTTATTATCCTTTTTTTAAACGCACAATTGAAGGAAGTAATTATTTTGACATTACAACTCAATTTACCTATGGAGGGCCATTATTTTTAATTTCTGAAAACAAGGAAAATTTCATTGAAAATTTTAGAGCTGTTTTTAGTGATTATTGCAAAGAGGATGGCATAATTAGTGAGTTGATACGTTTTCATCCTTTTATAAATTCAGACGTTTTATTGAAAGACTATGTCGAAATTAAAAAGGTCAACATCGGAATTTTTATGAATTTAGAAATAACTGCGGATCAAATAAGTGAAGACTATCACCCAAAAATTAGGTACCAAATCAATAAGGCAATTCGGAATGGTTATACCGTTGAGTTTTCAAATAAGATAGAAGATCTAGATCACTTTTTTTCTATTTATGAACATACAATGATAAGAAATGAAGCTAATTTTAGTTTTTATTTCTTAGATAAAGAGTTTTTGAAGTTGTTACTGGGCGAATTAAAAGATAATTTCGAATTTATCTTTATTCAAAAAGAAGGAGTTTATGTTTCAACGGAATTGGTTTTGTTTTCAGACAATTTTGCACATGGTGTTATTGGTGGTACATTAAAGGAATTTTTAAAGGAGCATCCCCACAGGTTGCTCCGTCACGCTCTTACTTTGCGCTATCTTGACAAAAATCAAAAAAAATTAGTTTTGGGATCAGGAGTTACTACTGGCGATGGTGTGTTTGAATATAAAAAAAAATTTAGTCCAAACGGAGAATATGAACTCCGAATGGGGATGAAAATTCATAATGAAGAAAAATACAATGAATTAGTTAAGAAGAGGAAGGAAAGTAATCCAGAGAAGGAATTAAACCCCAATTTTTTTCCCTTGTATCGGTCTTAATTTGTTTTATAATCGTAGTAATTTAAACCCATTTTTAATTTATGATTAATTGTTCCCGATCGGTTATTCGACAGCGAATAAATTGTCGTTATTCTGGAGCTGCTACTTCTAATTCCTTCACTTTTTCGAAAACTAAGTTGCTTTCGAAACCGCGTCTGAGCATATAATCACAAAACTTTTTCTTTTTTTTTAGGCTGTTTTTTTCTCGAATGCTTTCCCAGTGTCTCTCGGCCAAAGCATGAAATGTTGCACTATATTCCTCAGGAGTAATTTCTTTTAGGGCGCTATTGATAAGAGTTTGCGAAATTTTTTTGAATTTCAATTCGTTGATTATTCTAATTTTTCCCCAATGTTTTATCCGGTGTTTTCCTCTTGCAAAACTACAGGCAAAACGTTCTTCATTGAGAAAATTGTTAGCAATAAGATGAACCATAATGGTGTCTATTTCGCTTGGATACATTTTCATACTGCTCAGTTTGGCAACTACTTCTTCATGGCAGCGCTCTTGGTACGAACAAAAAAATTCTATCTTATGTATGGCTTCCTTTACGGAAAAAACGTCTTTCATGGAATGATTATTGTTTAAAAACTTAGGTTTTCATCATTCAAATTTCGGGTTTTTAATTGGACTTTCAAACAACGAAATTATATTGCCGATCACTATAATAGAAGACAAGTAATCGTAATTGGTCTATGTGATTTTTAAGACTTAGGACAAACGGCCATATAACGGAATATTGAGTATTTAATCGACTTTATTTCGTTTTCTTTCTAAGTTTTTAGAAATTTGATATGCCCTTAATTTGCTAGTTTCTACGATGTTGTGTTTTTTAATTTAATTTAAAAAACAAAATCATGAAAATAGAATTACACAATTTCAGAATTATTAGAATAGCATTGATCTTCTCCTCTTTAATGTTATTTGTAAACTCAGTTTATGGTCAATCAGTTGGGGATTATCGCTCTAATGTTAATCCAACTGGCAACTGGACTACACTTTCAAGTTGGCAATATTATAACGGAGTAGTATGGGTTACACCATCGGGGACATCGCCTCAAGGATATCCTGGGCAGTTTACGGGAATTGGTGTTGTTAGTATTCAATCAGGAGATGAAATAACAATTGGCGATGTGGGTATTTCCACTTTGGCGATGGGAATACTTACTATAAATGGCTCTTTGGTTTTGAACGGAGACACTTCTTCAGGAGGAATTAATTATTATTTTAATACTCCCGAAATAAATGTCACTGCGTCCTCTTTTATAAAGTTTACTAATAAAGTTAATTTGAACTTGCCTACAAATTCTTTTCTTCAAGTAGGAAGTAATGGATTAAATGGAGATTGTAGTGCTCAGCAATCTATTTATATCGGTGTCATGGAATATGCAGTCTGCAGAGGAAACACTGCAGATACTGGACTTACATTTGCTGATTTAATGAATGGTGGTGGTTCACTTATTACAACGGCAATCTCAAATTCACCTATTTGCGCAGGAGCTACAATTAATTTAAATGGAGGTATTTCTAATGTAGGATGGACGATTAATAGTTATTCTTGGTCTATAATTGATCCAAATAACGGCACTACAGTTTCTTCATTAAAAAACCCAACGATTTCTAATTCTTTGAATGGCACCTATACGATAACACTTACTGTCAATGCGAAATACGGTTCAAGTATTTCTATTTCTAATTCTAAAAAAGTATCCGTGACGGTCAATGCATTGCCAACTACTCTATTAGTGGGTACGGTTACACAACCAGGTTGTAATACTGCTACCGGAAGTGTTGTTTTAAACGGTTTGCCATCTACAGGACTATGGAACTTATTTCAAAATGGTAACCCGACACCAACAGTAACAGGAGGATCAGGAACGACAATAACTATTTCAGGATTAGCAGTCGGAACCTATACGTTCACGACCTCTAACGGTTCGTGTACTTCCTCCTCTTCTGGTATTGTGACTATTTCCCCATTGGTTACTACGACTTGGTCTTCTGGGTCTTGGAACAATGGTTCGCCAACATTTTCTAATTTAGTAGTCATTAATGGAAATTACAATACATCCTCGAATGGTAATTTGAATGCTTGCAGTGTAACTGTAAATTCTGGTTATACATTAACCATAACAGCTACTAATACGGTAATGATTCAAAATGACTTAACGATTAACGGCTTTTTAGAGGTATTAGGCCAAGGGTCATTAGTGATGATTAATGATTCAGGATTGGTTATAAATAATGGCATTACTACTATTCATCGATTTACAACTCCTTTTAAGTTATATGATTACACCTATTGGTCAACACCCGTTGTTTCTACAAATATAGCAACTACTTTCCTGGGCTGGCGGATAGACAATGCTTATGTTTATTTGCCTGCTATTTCTGATTGGTCATTCGTGACCACGATTACTCCAGGAATTGGATGTATTATCATGGTACCTGCACCTACGAATGCGCCTAGAGGAAAAGTATCGGAGGTTGTTTTTAACGGTAAAGTAAATAATGGTGTTCAGATGATAAATGGAGTTGTCGCAGATTGTTCTTATCTTTTAGGAAACCCTTATCCTTGCGCTTTGAATGCGGATGAATTCTTATTTCAAAATGCTGGTGTTTTGAATGGGACATTGTATTTTTGGACGCATAATACGTCTATTCAACCAGCTAATTCAGCAGATGCTTCTTTAGGATCAGGTGCATTTGCCTATACTTCGAATGATTATGCAACTTATAATGCAACAGGAGGAGTTGGCGCAGCCCCCCCAGACTTAAATTCTTCGACAACTCACGCCCCAAGCGGAAGTACAGGAGGTGCTAATAATAGGATTCCATCGGGGGGCATTGCTTCGGGGCAGGGTTTTTTTGCTTCTAGTAAATTAACCCCATCGGCTAATACAATTTTGTTTAACAATAGTATGCGTGTAGGAGTTGGTGGAATATCTTTAGACAACTCCCAGTTTTTTAAAATGAGTAATCTAAAAACCAAGACTACTGAAACCATCGAAAAAGATCGTATTTGGTTAGACTTAATAAACAATCAAGGAGCTTTCAAGCAAACACTTGTGGGCTATATCACCGGAGCTACTAATGAGTATGATGATCGTTTTGATGGGGAGAGTTATGATGGTAACGAATTTGTTGATTTTTATAGCGTTCTTCAAGACAAGAATTTAACGATTCAAGGACGTTCTTTGCCATTTGATGATAGTGATCTGGTACCACTAGGATTTAGAACAACCATTGATGGAGATTTTACCATCAATATTGACCAAGTTGACGGATTACTTACGAATCAAGCGGTTTTTATCGAAGATAAATTGACGAATCAAATCGCTGATTTAAAAAGTGGTGGTTATACTTTTTCTACTGGCGCAGGAACATTCAACGATCGTTTTGTGTTGCGTTATACTACTAAAACATTGGCTACAACTAGTTTTGATGCACTAGCTGGCAAGTTTATAGTTTTTTCAAAAAACAAACAAATAGTAATCAATTCTTTTGCCGAAATTATAGATAGAATTACGGTTTACGACTTGTCGGGAAGACAAATCTATCAAAAAAATAATGTAAATAGTAACGAAATGACGATTGGTAATTTGGTTTCGAGTCATCAAGCTTTGATGATCAAAACGAGTTTGAAAAATGGTGAAACTATGATTAATAAAATTAGCTTCTAATTGGGTCTTAAATTTCCAATCAAAAAAAAATCCCTGCTTATTTATTAAAAACATACAGAGATTTTTTTGTTTGAAATATCTTATAAAACAAATAAAAAGTGCATTTAAACGGATAAATATGCTATTTAATCGTATTTATTTTTTTATATTTGTTATTCGTTTATTATAAATCGGTTGTTTAACGCTTTAAAATTTTTTGTACGCTTGTTTTTTTGATTATCAAAATAATCAAAATTATCCGTTTTTTATAAAAGAGTCGAAGACAAGTTTATGGGTAGATAACGTATTGTTTTTTAAAGGTTTCAATAATTTTTTGTAAAAAATATTTTTTTTAGAAGATCCTTCAATTTAGCAAAAATGCTTGAGTTTTACTCTTGAAAAAATGGTTATTTAACGATTTTAAATGCATTTGAACGAATTTTTTTTTAGTTTACTAGCGTTGCGTCTATTTTTACGGACAAAATTCTGTTTTGGAGGCAACCATAAAGGTCAAAAGCGAAACGGAACAAAAATACAATAAACAAGTCTCAAAGACTTAAAAAAATAAGTTTTGAATAAGAAGTTCCCCCGATTTATTCAAAATAACAAAATAGATAAAAATCTAATCTTATGAAGCAATCCTACTTAAATTCAGAAAGAAATGCTGCCGCATCATTAAATCCATCAAAAACCATTCGTTTGTTGTTGATGGTTTTGTTTGTTGGGTTAACAACTTTGTTTTCTTTTGGGCAAACAGCAACATTTAGTACACCAGGAACTTCAACTTGGGTTTGTCCTGTAGGAGTGACCTCTGTTAAAGTTGAAGCATGGGGAAGTGGTGAAGCAGGTTCGGGATCAAGTGGTTCTGGTGGGGGTGGTGCTTTTGCAGGAAATAATGCGCTTGCAGTAACACCTGGTGCTTCTTATACTATTGTAGTAGGTGTTGGAGGTTCTTCTGCTAGTATAAATGGAGTAAATACAACAATGGCTTTGACTTCAACTCCAGCCACATATATAATCAGTGCTCAAGGTGGTGGGATAATAGCAAATAATAAAGGAGGTTTAGCTGCTAACTGTACAGGAACAATAAAATTTTCTGGAGGAGATGGTAGAAATAGTGGTTTTAACCCAGGTGAAGGTGGAGGAGGTTCTGGTGGTTCTGGTGGTTCTGGTGGTACAGGAGGTGCTGCTACATCTACTACGCCTGGTATAGCGGGTGTAGCAGGAATTGCTGCTGGAGGAGGAAGTCCGGGAGCCGCAGGAGGAAAAGGAGCGACCACTACGCAAGATGGGTTTGATGGCGTTTCTCCAGGTGGAGGCGGAGGATCAAGAGGTTCGTCAGGAAATACAAGCGGGAGCGGCGGAGATGGTCAGGTAATTATTACTTGGGTATGCCCAACATATAGCCTAACTGGAGCTAATAGTGCTACAACAGCTTGTGCCTCTGTGGGAACATCAATAGTAACATTAGTATCTAGCGTTACGGGCCTTCCTGTAGGAACTTATACAGTAACATATAATACTAGTTCTCCTTCCCAAACAGGAAAAACAGCAACTATGACAGTTACAACTGCTGGAACAGGGACTTTTTCTGCGACTGGTTTAACATCGTCAGGTTCGTCAACAGTTACTGTGACTAATATAGCTTCTACAACTTGCTCAAGTACTATTAGTGCTAGTAATACTGCAACTGTAACGGTAAATCCAAATGCCGCAATAAGTTCACAATCTACGGCTACACAAACACAATGTATCACAGCTGCATTTTCACCCATCACTGTAACGGCAATAGGATCTGGACTGTCATACCAATGGTATAGTAATGCTTCAAACTCTAATACAGGAGGAACATCGTTAGCGTCAACCAATGGAGCACAGACCAATAGTTACACACCACAATCGACAGTTGCGGGAACATTGTATTATTATTGTATTGTAACAGGAACTTGTGGATCAGCAATAACAAGTGCTGTTTCGGGAGCATTTATTACGAATCCGAATGCTGCAATAAGTTCACAATCTACGGCTACACAAACAAAATGTATCACAGTTGCATTTTCACCCATCACAGTAACGGCAACTGGATCTGGGTTA
>CAILTC010000159.1 GCA_903837025.1 uncultured Bacteroidota bacterium
ATTTGTACCCCAAGATGCAAGTGAGGAATAATCATCAAGATAAGTAGGTCCAGCAAATGTGTTGGGCGTAGGGGTAGGGGTAGGGGTAGGAGTTGGTGTAGGACTATCATTGTTACTAGAACAACTACATACCACAAATACTACAGCCAAAAACGCTACATAGGGTAGTAATCTTGAAATAGAATTTATTTTTTTCATTTTTTGATTTTTTTATTTCCCTTCCAATAGTACTACTGAGAAAGGAGGAATTGTAATTTCGATTTTACCTTTTTTTATTTCGAACCCTTTGAATATATCGGGTTGAATTTTAGTTGGATTATCAAATGAATTGTGATCTTGCAATTTTGCTGAAGCAAGGATGGTTCCTGAAACATTTTTTATTCCAAGTTCCTTTATGTCGATTTCTATCTTATTTTCTTTTTTTGAGTCTATATTTACTAGCGAAATATGAACTAATCCATTTTTGTCTTTTGATGCCGAAGCAGATAAAGCAGGAAGAGATTGTCCGTTATAGGTGTATAATGGAGAATTTATTGTGATTGGTAATAATTTTGCATTTTGATGTACGCTGTACATTTGCATAACGTGGTAAGTAGGAGTTAGGATCATTTTGGCTTTATCCGTAAGGATTACCGCTTGTAAGACATTGACACATTGTGCTAAATTAGCCATACGAACTCTACTGGCGTGATTGTTGAAAATATTGAGTGTTTCTCCTGCCAGAACAGCATCTCTCATAGTATTTTGTTGGTATAAAAAACCAGGATTTGTTCCTGACTCTACATCGTACCAACCGCCCCATTCATCTACTATTAGGGCTACTTTTTTCTCAGGATCGTACTTGTCCATAACGGCAGCGTGGTTAGTAACCAGTTCATCCATTTTGAAGGTTTCTTTCATTGTGGTGAAATACTGTGCTTCGTTAAAATCGACAGCGTCTCCTTTTTTATTCCATTCGATAACAGAATAATGATGCATAGCGACTCCGCCTAACATATTTAGCGGAATGTTTTTCATCAATGTTTCTGTCCAATTATAATCGGCGTCACTTGCCCCTGAGGCAATGCGCATTAATCCGCCGGTGTTTTCCCAATCCGACATAAATGTGGCATATTTTCTATATTCGCCAGCATAATATTCGGGTTTCATATTACCACCGCAACCCCAAGCTTCATTTCCAATTCCCCAGAATTTTACTTTCCAAGGTTGTGTTTTTCCATTTTTTTTACGCAAATCGCTCATTGGACTTTTACCTCCAAAGTTGGTATACTGTACCCAATCGGAAAGTTCTTGAACGGTTCCGCTTCCTACATTACCTGAAAGATAAGGTTCGGCACCAAGTAATTCGCATAAATTTAGAAAATCATGGGTTCCAAAACTATTGTCTTCGGTAACGCCACCCCACCATTTATTTACCATTGTTGGTCTATCTTCTTTTGGTCCAATTCCATCTTTCCAATGGTATGTATCCGCAAAACAGCCACCTGGCCAGCGAAGGTTAGGAATTTTTAATTTTTTAAGAGCATCAATAATATCATTTCGTACACCATTTGTATTGGGTATTTTAGAAGTATCTCCAACAAAAAAACCACCATATATGGATCGTCCTAAATGTTCGGCGAAATGGCCGTAGATATTTTTATTTATTGTTGGTGCATTTTCATTATTTTCTATTTTTAGAATTGTTTTTTCTTTTTGTGAAAAAACAATTTGAGTACAAAAAATAAATACGGATAGTATTAATAAGGCTTTTTTCATAATGTTTTTAAGTTATAATATCACATGGTAAGCTTTTTTAGGACTTACCACATGATACTAACAAATTTATCTATTTCTAATTAATTCAACTTA
>CAILTC010000160.1 GCA_903837025.1 uncultured Bacteroidota bacterium
CAGCTGTCCGAAAACAGATTTACTGGAAAAATAATTACTTTTACTCATCGTTTTTTGTCTTTTGCAAAACCAAATTACGATTTTAATTGAGAAGCCATTTTTATGGCTTCTTTTTTTTTACTTTTATCGGACAACAATGATTTAGTAAAAAGAAATCTGTTTCTTTAACGTCGTATTTTACTGTTTTTTTTGATAGCAGTAAAAAAAACACTTCACGTAACCGATTAAAATTTAAATTTCAATCGATTGCGTGAAGCGTTAAATAGATAAAAGTCCTTCTTTTAAAACTGAGCAGCTTCGGTAGAATCTTTCATTGCTGTTGTTGTAGATTTCCCAATTGTAACTGTATTTTGTACCGCATCAAAATAGGATGTTCCTACGAATCCTTGGTGTTTTACGGCTTTGAATCCTTGTTTTTGCAATCCAAATTCTCTTTCTTGCAATTCAGAATATCCTGCCATTCCTCTTTGTTTGTATGCTAAAGATAATTCGAACATGCTTGTATTTAAAGCGTGGAATCCTGCCAAAGTAATGAATTGAAATTTATATCCCATTGCAGCAAGATCTTCTCTGAAGGTTTCCATTTCGGCAACTGATAATTTTGCAGCCCAGTTAAAAGAAGGGGAACAGTTGTAAGCCAACATTTTTCCAGGGAATTTTGCGTGAATTCCTTCAGCAAATTGTCTTGCATATTCCAAGTCTGGATTGCTCGTTTCCATCCAAATCAAATCAGCATAAGGAGCATAGCTCAATCCGCGGTCAATTCCTTGTTCAACCCCACAATTTACATAGAAGAATCCTTCGCCTGTTTTTTCTCCCGTGATAAATTTAGCATCTCTTGGATCGATATCGCTTGTCAATAAATTAGCAGCATCGGCATCGGTACGGGCAACAACGATTGTCGGTGTTCCCATTACATCGGCAGCTAATCGAGCCGCAATCAGTTTGTTGATGGCTTCTTGCGTTGGAACCAATACTTTTCCGCCAAGATGTCCGCATTTTTTTGCAGAACTCAATTGATCTTCAAAGTGAACTCCCGCAGCCCCTGCTTCGATCATGGATTTCATCAATTCGAAAGCATTTAGATTGCCTCCAAAACCCGCTTCGGCATCGGCAACGATAGGTACTAAATAATCTTTTTTGTCTGCAGTTCCGTTTACCACTTGTATTTGATCGGCACGCAAAAGGGCGTTATTAATTCTTTTTACAACCAACGGAACGCTGTTTGCAGGATACAAAGATTGGTCAGGATACATTTCTCCGGCAACATTGGCATCTGCAGCCACTTGCCATCCGCTTAAATAAATGGCGTCAAGACCTGCTTCTACCTCTTGAATAGCTTGGTTTCCTGTGAGGGCGCCAAGTCCGGCAACGAAATCTTGGGCATTCAATTTATTCCATAATTTGTTGGCTCCAATTCGGGCAACGCTATGTTCTATTTGGTAAGAACCTTGTAGTTTTACCACTTCTTCCGCAGTGTATGGGCGTTCGATGCCATTCCATCTTGGGTTTGTAATCCAGTCGGTAACTAATTCTTGAATTCTTGTTTCTGTGGTTTTCATAATCTATTGTTTTAAGGGTAGTTTTTTTTAAATGTATTTGTATCCTGGTATTGTTAAAAAGTCGATGAAATTTGGGTTTACGACTAAAAGGTCTAATAGTTGTTCGGCCAATACGTATTTTCCATTTTCATAATTTTTATCGCCAACTAATTCTTTTATTTTTTCGAATTCTTCGAATGCTAAGCGGTTATATAATTTTTCGGTGAGTGTTCTTTCGTCGTCTAATGTGACTTTGTTTTCTAGCCATTGCCATAATTGTGATCTCGAAATCTCTGCTGTTGCGGCATCTTCCATCAAATGATGAATGGCTGCTGCACCTTGTCCGTTGAGCCAAGAAGCAAGATAAAGTATGGAAACATTAATGTTTTTTCGAATCCCTTCTTCGGTAATTGTTCCTTTTGGTGCTTCGAGCAAATCGGCTTCGGTTACGTGTACGTCTTCTCTTTTTACATGAATTTGATTTTTTGTTGGCATGTAGGTATCAAATTCTTTCAACGCAATTGCCACTAAATCTGGGTGGGCAACCCAAGTTCCATCATGACCGTTTTTGGCTTCGCGAATTTTATCTGCAGTTACTTTGTTGAAGGCAATTGTGTTGGCTTCGTCATCGTTTTTTATCGGAATTTGTGCTGCCATTCCGCCAATAGCATGAATGTTTCTTTTGTGACATCTCTGGATAACCAGTTGCGAATAAGCGCTCATAAACGGAGAAGTCATTGTTACTTGATCTCTATTTGGCACTATAAAAGCGGGGTTATTTCTTAGTTTTTTGATATAAGAAAAGATATAATCCCATCTTCCGCAATTCAGTCCGACGATGTGGTCTCTTAATTCAAAGATGATCTCATCCAATTGAAAACTGGCGGTTATCGTCTCAATCAAAACAGTCGCTTTGAAGGTTCCGTTTTTTACTTTTAAATACTCTTGTGTAAATTCAAAGACCTCATTCCACCATCTTGCTTCTAAATAATGTTCCAATTTTGGAATATAAAAATAAGGAGCGGTTCCATTTTTTGCGAGTTGTTTATGGTTATGAAAAGCATACAATCCAAAATCGACTAGCGATCCCGAAGTTTCTTTGTTATCCATCAAAAGATGTTTTTCATTCAGGTGCAAACCTCTTGGGCGAACGATTAGAACTGCAGTTTTCTCATTAAGCGCATATTTTTTGTTTTTTTTTGTATCTTCTAAAGTGATCGTTTTGTCTACGGCATCTTTTAGATTTTGCTGACCTTCCATCAAATTGCTCCAAGTAGGCGAGGTGCTATCTTCAAAATCTGCCATAAATGTTTTGGCTCCAGAATTAAGGGCATTGATCACCATTTTTCGATCAACGGGCCCGGTTATTTCTACTCTACGGTCTAAAAGATCTTCGGGAGTTCTTGACGCTTGCCAATTACTTTCTCTTATACTTTTGGTTTCGACGGGAAATGTTGGCAACTCACCAGCATCAAATAATGCTTGTTGGTCTTTACGTTCTTCCAAAAGAGCCAGTCTTTTTTCATTAAAATTTTCATGAAGCAAAGACAAAAAAGTCATGGCTTCGTCGGTTAAAATTTCAGGATACTGCTGGATGGTTTCTTCTGAAAAATTTAACAAATTCGTCGAGTATAATTCTTTTAAATCCATTTTATGTGGTATTTAATTCAACAATGATTAAGTTTTGTTAAACATCTTTCGTTGTTCAACACTGCAATAGTACAAAAAGTTTTTTACAAAACAAGCGAACGTACGCTAAATTTGAAAAATATTTTTTTTGTGGATAATATTTTTATTATTATATTTGATTATTATGAATATAGAAAAGGATTATATCAAGTTAATTTTTGGGCTTAAACTCAAGCAGGCTCGGACAAATAAGAATTTATCGCTATTTGGCTTAGCCAAAATAACGGATCTTTCTAAGTCGTATTTAAACGAAATAGAAAAAG
>CAILTC010000161.1 GCA_903837025.1 uncultured Bacteroidota bacterium
TCATTTCGACGAAGGAGAAATCACATAACGAGAGAGACAAATGGGATTTCTCCTTCGTCGAAATGACAAATAACTAAAAAAAATATTGTCCGCTGAACGGATAGACTAAAAATAAAATTATGAATAAGAAAACCGTTTTCATTGAAGGCGCAATTGCTGCAGAATTTATTGCCCAATCGATTACGAAACATCAGTCGAAACATACCATTGGTGCACACAATATTTTTTTGGGTCAAGTTCGAGCCGATGCAATAGATGGAAATGTCGTTGCTGCAATAGAATATTCGGCTTACGAAGAAATGGCAAACGAAGCCATGGATGTTATTCGGGAAAAGGCTTTTGCCCAATTTGATTTGGTTTGCATGCACATTTACCATAGTTTGGGCGTGGTCAAAGCGGGAGAAATCTGTTTGTTTGTCTTTGTTTCGTCAACCAGACGGAAGCAAGTTTATGAAGCCACGGAAACCATCGTGAATTGGATAAAAACGGATGTGCCTATTTTTGGTAAAGAAATATTCGAAAATGAGACTTTTACTTGGAAGAAAAACAACTAATTTAGCGTGAATGGTGGAATGCCGAAAGTTTAGCCAATTTTAGAACAAAATTAAGCAAAAGATAAAAACAGCACAATTGAAAAAGAAATTAACATATGGATTTTTTACAGTTTTAATAATTCTCTTTCTATACTTTGGACTCCGCTTCACGTTTGGGCTTTTTACACCATATAATTTTTGGACAGCTCAACAAGATATTAAAAATGGAAAAGTTCAAATTACAGAAATTGGCGAAATACCTTTGAATTTTGAACAAAAACAAAAACTTGCAAACTCTTACGGATTTATGTTTCATTTATTTGGTTGTCAAGTCACTTCAGACATCATCAACGGCACAAAATATTACAACAAAACAATGGTCAACCACTTAGAAAACAAATATGGTGTTGGTTGGTGGGTGAAATTTCAAACACAACTTGACAGCATTGACAATGCAAAATCAACTAAATTGATAATTGAAAAAGTATTAGATTTAGTGGAAGAGCAGAAAATTGTTAAAACCGAAATAAAACTCGTTGAAAGCTTATCAAAAGGACAAAGACATATCTCACTTGTTCCAACATTAGACGATTCAATAAAAAATATTTACCTTGTAAAAGTCGGAGAAAATAATGGAACTAGCTTGGCGACATATTTCAACTTTTTGGTAGACGCAAACTCAATGAAAATTATTAATGCAGACGGAAAACTTGACGGACAATAAAAAACTGGCTATAACTAGCGGATTTTAAGATTAATTTAAAGTAGGTCTTAATCGAGATAAACAAAAATACAAATCTTAATTTAATCCCAAGCATCTATAGAGCAGTAGGACTTTCAACATTAAAACTTTCGACTTAAACAATGGTAGATATAACCCACAAAATAAGCACACTCCGATTGGCAACAGCCAAAGCAACCGTAAAAGTGAGCCAACAAGCAACCATTGATGCCATCGTAAATAACCTCGTTCCGAAAGGAAATGTTTTCGAAATGGCAAAAACAGCAGGATTATTTGCTGTAAAAAACACCCATTTATCTATTCCGGATTGCCACCCGATTCCTATCGAATTTACCTCGGTGGAATATGAAATCAGGGACTTAAATATTGATATTATTTTCAAGGTTAAAACGGTTTACAAAACGGGTGTCGAAGTTGAAGCGATGCACGGTGCATCAATTGTGGCGCTCACGATGTATGATATGCTAAAACCAATTGATAAAAACATCGAGATTTCGACTATTAAATTAATCAATAAAGAAGGCGGAAAATCATCGTTTAAAAATAGATTTCCATCAGCTATCAAAGCGGCAGTTTTTGTTTGTTCGGATTCTATTTTTGCAGGAGAAAAACAAGATCGTTCCGGAAAAATAATTGTCGAAAAACTGGAGATTTCTGGTGTTGAAACCACACATTACGAAATTATTCCTGATGAAATTGACATCATTCAAGAGCGCACTAAGGCTTTCGCCAAAGAAAATCAATTGATTATTTTCACTGGTGGAACTGGGCTTTCGCCAAGAGATGTCACACCCGAAGCTTTGGAACCTTTGCTAGAAAGCCGAATCCCAGGAATCGAGGAAGCCGTGCGCAGTTACGGACAGCAGCGTATGCCTTATTCGATGCTTTCGAGAACCGTTGCTGGAACTTTGGGCAATTCATTGGTATTGGCTTTGCCAGGTTCTACCAATGGCGCAAAAGAATCTATGGACGCTATCTTTCCTCATGTTTTGCATGTTTTTCATATCCTAAAAGGGAACAATCATGATACCAAATAATACGATTCTCACCGATGATTTTGGACGAAAACACAATTATTTGCGCATTTCGTTAATCGAAAAATGCAATTTGCGTTGCACGTATTGCATGCCTGCCGATGGAATTGTATTAGCTCCAAA
>CAILTC010000162.1 GCA_903837025.1 uncultured Bacteroidota bacterium
CAAATGACCGCCGGAAGCTATATGTACATTGGCCCGCAAGGCATTGTTCATGGAACTACAATTACGGTTTTGAATGGTTTTCGAAAAATAAAAACCAGTCCCCAAGGCGGATTATTTGTAACTTCAGGATTAGGCGGAATGAGTGGCGCGCAACCAAAAGCCGGAAATATAGCTGGTTGTATAACGGTTTGTGCCGAAGTAAATCCGAAAATAACGCATATTCGCCACAGTCAAGGTTGGATAAACGAAGTCGTTGAAAACATTGATGATTTAGTAAAAAGAGTCGCTTTGGCGAAAGCCAACAAAGAAATAGTTTCCATCGCGTACCTCGGAAATATCGTGGATGTTTGGGAACGATTTGACGAAGAAGATATTTATATCGATTTAGGTTCCGACCAAACTTCGCTACATAATCCTTGGGCAGGAGGCTATTATCCAGCAGACATTTCTTTTGAAGATGCCAATGAAATGATGGCAAATAATCCGGATTTATTCAAGGAAAAAGTGCAAGAAACATTGCGTCGTCAAACCAATGCCATCAATAAACACACAGCAAAAGGAACTTATTTTTTCGATTATGGAAATGCTTTTCTGCTAGAAGCATCTCGCGCCGGAGCTGATATCATGGCAGCAAACGGAATCGATTTTAGATACCCAAGTTATGTGCAAGACATCATGGGACCCATGTGTTTTGATTACGGTTTTGGTCCATTTCGATGGGTTTGTGCCTCAGGAAATCCCGAAGATTTACAAAAAACAGATACCATTGCTTGTGAAGTTCTTGAGAAAATGGCAAAAACTGCACCAGCCGAAATTCAGCAACAAATGCAAGATAATATTCGCTGGATAAAAGGCGCACAAGAAAATAAATTAGTTGTTGGTTCACAAGCCAGAATTCTTTATGCGGATGCCGAAGGAAGAATGAAAATTGCCGAAGCTTTTAATCAGGCTATTGCCAAAAGTGAGATTGGAACGGTAGTTTTAGGACGTGATCATCACGATGTTTCTGGCACCGATTCGCCTTATCGAGAAACTTCAAACATCTACGACGGTTCTCGTTTTACAGCCGATATGGCGATACAAAACGTGATTGGCGACAGTTTTCGTGGCGCTACTTGGGTATCGATTCACAATGGCGGAGGTGTTGGTTGGGGCGAGGTTATAAACGGCGGTTTTGGTATGGTTCTTGATGGTACAAAAGAAGCTTCAAAACGAATAGAATCAATGCTTTTTTGGGATGTAAATAACGGAATTTCCAGAAGAAGTTGGGCACGAAACGGAGGGGCAATTTTTGCCATAAAAAGAGCAATGGAAGCACAACCTTTGCTTAAAGTTACGATTCCTAATATAGTTGATGAAAATTTGTTTCAAGTTTAATTCTAATCTTTTAAATCAAAAAAAACATGAAAGCAATTAAATTATTTCCAGTTCTACTCCTTTTTGTATTAAGTGCTTGCAGCTCCGTAAGTGTGTATTCTGATTTTGATAAAGGTGCTGATTTTAGCCAATATAAAACGTATGCTTTTCATAGAAGAGGCATCGATAAAGTGCAAATTTCAGAAATGGATAAGAAGAGAATCCTTCAAGCCATTGACTCAGAACTTGGAAAAAAAGGCATGACTAAAAGTGAAAACCCAGATTTATTGATCAATATTTTCACAAAAGAAAGAGAACAAGTTGATGTTTCCCAATACAATATGGGTTGGGGTTACGGATGGAGAGGCGGATGGAATCCTTACTTATGGAGAGGACAAAATTACGTAAGTACTTCAACCGAAGGAACACTTTACATTGATTTGATCGATGCCAAGAAAAAAGAATTAATTTGGGAAGGAGAAGGCGTTGGTTATCTAACCCAAAACCGCTCCGAAAAAGAAGCTCTAATCAACGAATTTGTTGCAAAAATATTGGCACAATATCCACCGAAGAAAAAGTAAGCAAATTTTAGATTGCATAAATTTCATAAAAATAAACCGTAGCGTTACTGTTACGGTTTTTTTTATGGTTTTAATTTATGTTCAAATCCACTCGGATTATTTACAATTTCGCCCTCATATATCAACTTCCATCCCATAGAATTTGTTACAATCAAGATTTTAGACAATTCACTAATGAGTCGGTTTTTAGCATTCGATTTCAAGGAAGATTTCTCCACTTTCTTGGCTAAGTTGTCTTTGGCAATTTTATTTATTTTATTATAATCATCACCTGTAAATGCGTTAAAAGTACTTTGATCAACGCTATAATATTTAATATCTGGACTAATTTTTATTTCTTCTGGTGGAATATTTGTGATCGTTACTGTTTTATTTGGCGTATCAATATCATATTTCACTTGGCGCAAATCGAAACTCACCGTTACCTCTGCGTTGATAACCACCAAAGCTTTTTTATCGAAAGAAATCAGATCTCCGAAATATTTATTTTGATCTTTATAGGTCAAAACTTGTGAAAAATGCCCTTCGGTAACTACTAATTTCCCAACGTTTTTGATTTGTTCTTGAATCAAAGCCGTATCATATTCGACGGTTGATGTATTGTTTTTTAAGGCAAAGTATTTGTAACCAAAAAACAGCACCAAACCAACAAGGATAACAATTACCCATTTTCTAATTTCTGCTATTTTTTCGAAAAAATTCGGATTTATTGAAGATTGTTTTGCCATTTTAAAATTGGATTTTAGGGAATTTAAACGCCAAAGCATTCCTTTTTTGATTCAAATTATCTAGAAATTTTTTATGCTTTTCGGAATTTGGATTAAATGGCCGATGCGCCATTCCTTTCTGGATACTTTTCACATCTTCCATAATAGCATGACTTTCTTCGGAAATAGTAGTTACTGAAAACCGTTCCCAAATATAATCTATTGCTACCTTACTTGGATGCAACATATCTTCGGTATAAAACCGATAATCCCGCAATTCGTCCATCATAATTTCGTAGCTCGGAAAGTAGCTTGCAGTTTGCAAATGATTACAGGATTCAGATTGCAGGATTTGATAAAGGGCAGCAATTAAATGCGCTTTACTAACTTGGTTTTCTACAAAACCATCTTTAATGTGTCGCACTGGCGAAACGGTGAAGATAATTTTGCAATCAGGATTTACTTTTCGGATTAATTCAACAGTATTTTGAATCGATTTTTCGATTGCTTCCACTGATAAAATGGATTTCCCAAATTGTTTTTGTGGTACTTTATGGCAATTAGCAACAATGCTATTATTTTCTAAATTATTGTAAACCCAAGCCGTTCCATAAGTGATTATAAAATGAGTAGCAGCAATAATTTTTTGATGGGTAAATTGGATAATTTCATTCAAACTAGCCAACATTTCGGTAGTATCCGAATGACTTAAATCCGAATGGACATCAAAACAATGCCAGCGTTCGTCATAAAAAAAAAGGTCTTTTTCGGTAAAAAATTCTCGATTTACGACTTTCAAAATAATTTTTTCTATTGCCAAGGGATGAAACAAAATTCCGAAAGAATTACAGGTGTTTTCGAACTTAAAATAGTCGAATTTCTCCGCTATATTTTCGACAAAACAAGATCCAAAAGATACAATTTTCGAATTATAATCTATGGGAAATTTGCTTTTTGGTATAGGAATTTCGATTCTAAATGTCATTTATTTTTCTTCAAAAATAAGAAATTAATTGTAGAATAACTGCGACTTTAAGTGCTTAGAATCATTTCCGCCAAATAGTATGTTTTGAGAAATAATTTCTGTTGGATATCCATACGAGTCATATAAATATTTAGCCAAATTCATTTTGATTGATGATGTGGCTTGATCGTCATCTAAATGCTTCACGAATGAAGTTTCGTCATTACTTAATTCATTATTTGAAGAAATTATTTTAGAATAATCAAGTAATTTATTAAAACCTACAACGTTGAATAAAGCATTATTTTTATTATCGTAGGTACTATTTATCGTGTTTTCAGACAAAACTTCTACTCCTTCATCATCTAAAAATTTGTCGTCTTTAATCAGATTACCGTTTTGAAAAGACAAGATTCCATGATAAATCTTAATATCATTATTATTCAAATCCTTTGTTAATTTTTCATAAGAAACAGATCCATCGGCATGATGAATATAGTTCAACACATAATTATCCGAGGAAGTTATTTTGACTAATTGCCCATCACTATAATCATATTGCAATGTATTTATATGCTGCGTTGATTTATCTAATAACGCAATTTTTGTAATTAAATCTGCCGTATAATAAAATGTAGCAATCGCATCAACCTTATCAATACTCACAATTTTATTTCCGTTGTATGTCAGAAATGTGGTATTTGATGATCCATCAGTAGAAATTTCGACTATCTTTTTCAATAGCTGAACAGGTACCAAAGTAACACCTTCATTCGTACAAGAACTAAGTGTAATTAATAGTATAGAAACCCATAAAACAATTCTATTTGTGTTTTTTATCATACAAAAAGATCTTACTTGCCTTTATATAAGACTTTTAGCCATTTAATATCAAACTTAAAAAAACAAAATAATAACTACAATATTCATCGTTACAAACCCAATATTTCTGTTAAACGACTAATCAACATCATTAAAAAAACTTTATTGAGCAAGAAAAAACCCCTTCAAAACGTATGCTCTGAAAGGGTTTATGTTAAAAAATTAAGTTTTATTTTATTTCACATAGTCAATGGCTTTCGCCAAAGCTTCTGGAATTCCTGCCGCATTTTTCCCACCAGCAGTTGCAAAAAACGGTTGACCGCCTCCGCCTCCTTGAATAAATTTACCTAATTCACGAACTACCTGACTAGCATTAAGTCCTTTTTCGGCAACTAATTCTTTCGAAATATAACAGGATACCATTGGTTTATCGTCTTCGGCTGTTGCCAAAATCAAGAACAAGTTTTTTCCTAAATGACCTAAGTCGTAAGCCAAATCTTTGGCACCTTCCGCGCTCAAATCTACTTGTTTTGACAAGAATTGAATCCCATTTATTTCTTGTATTTGAGAAGCTAATTCTGCTTTCAAATGCTGCACTTTATCTTTTACCAAAGCCTCAATTTGCGACTTCAATTTAGCGTTTTCGTCTTGCAACGAATGAACCGCTTTCATTACATCTTGCGGGTTTTTCAACGCAATTTTAACCTCATTCAAAGTACCTTCTTGTAAGGCAAAATGAGCTTTCACCGCTTCGCTTGTAATGGCTTCGATACGACGAATTCCGGCTGCTACTGCTCCTTCGGAAACAATCTTGAAATGCCAGATTTCGGCAGTATTCTTTATATGAATTCCACCGCAAAGTTCCATGCTTTCACCAAATTTGATGGCACGAACTTCATCCCCGTATTTTTCTCCAAAAAGCGCCATTGCTCCTTCGGAAACGGCTTGTGCAAAAGGGATATTTCTACGTTCTATTAATGGCAATTGCTCTTGAATTCTGGCGTTTACAAAATCCTCCACTTGTTGCAATTCGGTTTCCGTCATTTTTGCAAAATGCGAAAAGTCAAAACGCAAATAATTGGGATTTACCAATGATCCTTTTTGTTCTACATGCGTTCCCAAAATGCTACGCAAAGCTTGGTGCATCAAGTGTGTAGCCGAGTGATTTCGGGAAGACAAACTTCTCAAATCTTGATTTACTTTGGCAACAAAACTACCGTTTATGTTTTCTGGTAGCTTTTTTGCGAAATGCAAAATCAGATTATTTTCTTTCTTGGTATCTATAATTTCGATGGTTTCATTTGCCGAAACCAATGTTCCTTTATCCCCCACTTGTCCTCCACCTTCAGCATAAAAAGGAGTATTATCTAAAACTATTTGGTATAGAATCCCGTCTTTTTTACTGTCAATTTTTCTGTAACGCGTGATTTTTACTTCGTTTTCCCCTTGGTCGTAACCCACAAATGTTTCTACATTTCCTGGAATTGAGATAACCCAGTCTTCGGTAGAAACTTCCGAGGCAGCACGAGAACGTGTTTTTTGAGCCAACATTGCTTTATCAAATCCAGCTTCGTCTAATTCTAAATTTCTTTCTCTTAGAATCAAAGCTGTTAAATCGATTGGAAAACCAAAAGTATCATACAATTCGAATGCTTTCTGACCAGAAACCGTATTGCCTTCGGTTGATTTTATTACATTTTCGAGCAATTGTAATCCTTGGTCCAAGGTTCTCAAAAAGGAGTTTTCTTCTTCTTTGATAACATTCATCACCAAGTTTTTCTGAGCAATAATCTCCGGGAAAGAACTTCCCATTTGGCTACTCAAAGTCTCCACCAATTGATATATAAAAGCTTCTTTGATATTTAAAAAGGTAAAACCATAACGAATGGCACGACGCAAAATTCTGCGAATTACATAACCTGCACCAGTGTTTGAAGGCAATTGCCCATCGGCAATGGCAAAAGCAACTGCGCGAACGTGATCTGCAATTACACGAATAGCAATATTGATTTTTTCTTCGGCTTCATCTTTGGCTTTAATAGTATATTTTGAACCTGTGATTTTTTCGATATGTTGAATAATCGGCGTGAAAACATCGGTATCATAATTCGATTGAACCCCTTGCAAAACCATACATAATCTTTCGAAACCCATTCCAGTATCAACATGTTGTGCAGGTAATTTTTCGAGAGAACCATCGGCTTTACGGTTGAATTCCATAAAAACGTTGTTCCAAATTTCGACTACATGTGGATGGTCATTATTCACCAAATCCTTTCCTGAAACCAAAGCTTTTTCATCGGCAGAACGAATATCAACGTGAATTTCGGAACATGGACCACAAGGCCCTTGATCGCCCATTTCCCAGAAATTGTCTTTTTTGTTGCCAAGAATAATGCGGTCTTCAGAAATTAAGGTTTTCCAAATATCATACGCTTCTTGATCAAAAGGCACGTTTTCTTCGGCATTTCCTTCGAAAACAGAAACGTAAAGAATATCTTTTGGAATTTTATAGACTTCGGTTAATAATTCCCACGCCCAATTGATGGCTTCTTTTTTGAAATAATCGCCAAAAGACCAGTTTCCTAACATTTCGAACATGGTGTGATGGTAGGTATCAATTCCTACTTCTTCCAACTCGTTGTGTTTTCCTGAAACTCGAAGACATTTTTGCGTATC
>CAILTC010000163.1 GCA_903837025.1 uncultured Bacteroidota bacterium
ATCGAAATAATATAATTAAATACTATTTGATTGACATTATATTCTTCTAAAGTAAGTAAAAATTCATAAATTTTAATGTATTTATCGAATCAAGAGTTAAAATAAAATACTGTTATTCTTTGGATTAGACCTCATCATTTTCAAAAACCGATGAGGTCTGTCTTGGAAATTCATAAAATTATAAATTTAACCTTTGATCCACATAAATAATAATTTTTCTTTGGGATCTTTAGTTTTTTGCTGCTTGACGGCCTCAAAAATAGCATGTAAACCTATTTATGAGTCCCATACGGATCTGCAAAATCACCTGCAGCGTATATTTGATGTGGTTTTATATCCTTGATAAGATCCATTGTTATTTGAATATCAACTTGTCCTAGAGGATTTTTCTTGATAGTTCCTGTTTCATAAAATGGAGTCCCATAAAGTGAATTTGTTTATCCGCCAAACCAACAAAATTACTAGAAGATCGAGCTTCACCTTTTCTAATTAATCCTTTTAGATTAAGAACTTCTGGAATATCAATTTCACTCGATTTTTTATTTTCAAGAAAAGTAAACGATTTTTTATAAATACGTTCTGCTTCAATACTTTTTATCCCAAATTTATCATTATAATCGACTATAAATCGAGCAAATCGAAGTGCTTCATCGTCCGCTACCGCAATATTCCCAGAGGTTTGATAAGCAACATGCACTTCGTGTCCTTGTTGTTGTAATCGCATGAAAGTTCCTCCCATACTAATAATATAATCATCGGGATGTGGACAAAAATTAATATTCTTTTTTTTGTAGGCTACGCTCTTTCAGGTCTATTAGAATCATCCGCATTGGGTTTTCCTCCTGGCCATCCTGTGATTGTATTTTGTAATTTATTTAATATCTTAATGTTGATGTCGTAGGCTGGCCCTGAATCAGTTAATAAATCACTCATCCCGTTCTCAATATAGTCTGCATCGGTAAGCATTAAAATAGGTTTCTTCAAATGAAGTGCTAGTCCTAATACTGCTTTTTTAACCCCAGATATAGCAAGGGATTCAGAAGGTAAAAAAAACAAAAAACCCACCATTTTAAGTGGTGGGTTGTTCTTAGTAGCGGGAACAGGACTCGAACCTGTGACCTTCGGGTTATGAGCCCGACGAGCTGCCTACTGCTCTATCCCGCGTTGTTTCGGGTGCAAAGATACAATGAATTTTGACAAATACAAGCTAATTTTTTAAAAAAAATCTCCTTTTATATATTATACTGATGCTGTTCTAGTTACAAATACAATTTCTTTTTTAGAATCAAATTTAGAATTCATATTATAACTATGAAGCATTTGATATGAAACAAAAAAGAGAAACCTATAGCTAGCCATAGTTTTCTCTACAATTAAACATTATAAATTATTACAATTACTTACAAGGAAAACATTTTAAAGCATTATTTTAAAATATCACTCTTCAGATGCAAGGGCTGAATTTTTGTCTACTGCAACATTCAAAACTGCTGCAACACCATTATTATTAATCATTGTCATGCTCAAAACATCTAGTTTTGCTAAATTTTTTGAAACCAATCCACTAAATTTATTATAAGAAATATTCAATTCTTTTAGATTTTTTAATTTCTCTAAATCAAATGGAACTTGACCTTCCATTTTATTATCAAACAAACTAAGTTGCTCTAAAGCGGTCATATTTGAAACAGAATGACTTATAGATCCCGTTAATTTATTACTGTTTAACAACAATATTTTTAAATTTTTCATCTCATAAATAGAAGAGGGTATTTGCCCTTCTATCTCATTATTATACAATGACAATGTTTCTAAATTACTCAACTTACCAATTTCTACAGGAATATTTCCTGTAAATTTATTCATAAATAACTCTAGGTTTTTCAATGAAATAGCATTTCCAATTGATGCTGGGATTTCACCAGACAATTTATTAAATGACAAACGAAGCGATTCAAGAGATTTCATAGAACCAATTGATGAAGGAATTTCTCCTGAAATAGCGTTTTTGTATAAATCAAGAGTTTTTAAATAGTGTAAATTTGAAATTTCAGAAGGCAATACTCCAACTAAATTATTATTAGACAATTCAATTGATACCACTTCATCATTTTGAATTTTTACACCATACCAAGAAGAAACGGGCGCTTTAAGATCCCATTTAATAGTCCAGTTGCTACCATTTGTAACTTCATATAGCTTCACTAAAGCTTTTTTTTCAGCAACAGATATATCCGCTTTCATTGCAAATGAAAACATTGTTATCAATAATAATGTAAATATATTTTTCATAATATAAATCTTTATAATGATTAATCTGTAACTAAGTTATGTAGTTTGTACACAATAAGCAAATATAATCGATAAAGTACACAATATCAAGTAAAAAAAAGATTTATTCTTACAAGCATATCGATGAATCTATTCAACTGAAGACTTTTGCCATCAAATGACAATAATTAAAATTTAGTATTATATTTGATATTCAAACTTTAAAAAAAAATCACATGGAATTTAACTTACTAGCCGTTTTAGTTGCCGCATTTTCCTCATTTGTAGTTGGATTTATTTGGTACAACCCAAAAGTTTTTGGAACTATTTGGATGAAAGAAGCAGGTATCACCGAAGAACAATCAGGGAAAGGAAATATGCTGAAAATTTTCGGCCTTACTTTTATTTATTCGCTTATGATCGCTTTTTTGATGCCTACAATAGTGATCCATCAAATGGGAGCTATGAGTATGGTGGGAGGCCCATCACTTGTCGGAACTGCAAAACCATCCTATCTCGCTTTTATAGCTGATTATGGCGATGCTTTTAGAACCTATAAACACGGTGCACTTCATGGATTCATACTGGGTCTATTTATTGCTTCACCTATTATTTCAATAAATGGCTTATTTGAACAAAGATCATGGAAATACATGGCGATACAAGCTGGATATTGGATTAGTATTTTGACAATAATGGGCGCAATAATTTGTGGCTGGAAATAATTTTAACATTTTATTATAATTTTATCGCTCTACATTTGTGGAGCGATTTTTTTTATTTGAAAACACCTCTATCCATAAAAATATATACTTCAGTAGCACAACTTCCAGAAAACTGGAAGGATTTGGCAAGCGAAAACATTTTTCTAAGTCCTGAATATCTCGCAATACTAGAACAATCAGGCCCTGTAAATATGACTTCGCATTTTATAGGTTTGTTCCAAGAAACCCAATTGGTAGGAATTGCTCTATCCCAGTTTTTAGATTTAAACAAGCTTGAATCTTTTGGAGAAAGAGATCAATGCATCAAAACTTCGGCACGAAATCTGGTTTTCAAAGACTTTTGTTCCCATGTTCTGCTCATCGGCAATAATATGCTTACAGGACAAAACGCTTTTATTTTTTCGGATAAAATTGATAAAATTGAAGCTTTAAAGACTTTGAAAATTGCCGCTGAACAATTAAAATTACTTTTCAAAAAGAAAGGAATAAAAGTGCACATTATTAGTTTTAAAGACTTTCCGAAAGAAGAAATATCCGATTTTCAATTGGCTGGATATCAAGATTCTTATCAGTTTTCGACCCAGCCCAATATGCTTTTTGACATTCCAAAACAGTGGAAAACAGAGCAAGATTACATTGATGCTTTGTCAAAAAAATACCGAGACCAATACAAACGTGCCAGAAAAAAAGCGGAAGGAATCGAAAAGCGGAAAATGCACTTGGAAGATATCATTAAACAGGAAGAAACCATTTATAGCTTGTATCATCATGTGGCCAAAAATGCGCATTTCAACACTTTTTTCCTAGCCAAAAACCATTTTAGAACCTTCAAGGAATTACTCCAAGATAAATTTCTTTTTTACGGCTATTTTCTAGACGAAAAACTGATAGGCTTCAATACCCTTATCAAAAATGGTGACGTAATGGATACCTATTTTCTGGGTTATGACGAAAGCTTTCAACGCGAAAAAATGCTATACCTGAACATGCTTTATGACATGATTGCCTACTCGATCAACAAAGGATTTAAGGAAATTATTTTTGCCCGAACGGCACTCGAAATCAAAAGTTCGGTTGGAGCCAAACCGCAAGAAATGTTCGGTTATATCAAACATGACAATGCTATAATTAATCTTGCTGTCGAAAAAGTTTTTAACTATCTGGATCCAGAAGTGATTTGGCAAGAAAGAAATCCATTCAAATAATAGTGCTACCACGAATCCTATGGATTTTTCTTAAACAAGATATTTTTTTTAAATAAAACAAAAATAAACCATTAAGAATTCTCCAAAATTCATCTTAAACTTAAAAACCCACACAAACAAGGTTAGAACTCAAATAATAGTCGAAGGAATTGCTATTTTAATTTTCTGAGTTGACATCTTGATTTTAAGATGATTTTCCAGACCACAATATTCGCCATCAATTTGGAAATTTACCGGAAAATTAGTTTTTATGGTTGCCTTTGCTGTCGAAATAATTTCGACATCTTCCGAATCTACAGGAATATTTCCGGTGATTATCTTACCAAAAACAATTAAATCAAGATTTTTCAGAATCACTAATTCAAATTTCCCATCATCCATAACACCATTCGGATTGATGGTTACTCCAGTACCATATTTTTTAGAATTAGCAATCACAATCATTCTTGCTTGGGTTTTATAGGTTTGATTATTTGCTTTTATAGTCGCCAAAAAAGGCGTCCCTAAATCAATCAAAGTATTGACTATTTGCAATAAATATCCCCATCGCCCTCGGGTATCGCTTTTTTCATAATTTTCGACAAGTTTCGCATTCACCCCCAAATCACTTAAATGAATACATTTTTTGCCGTTTATAGTAATTAAATCTAACTCGGTAAAATTATTCTGAAAAGCAATTTCTAAATTTTCTTCGAAAGTTTTCATCAAATCCATTTCTACCGCCAATCCATTGGACGAACCAGCAGGTAAAAGTCCAAGAATCACATCTTGATTGGCTATTGCTTCCGCCACCATTTTTAAGGTTCCATCGCCGCCGATTATAAGAATCCGATCTGGCGTATATTTTTTATAAAGTGCTTTTATTTTTGAAATATCCTTATTTCCTGAAGTTTCATATTGAATGAGAAGTTGCTTTTTTTGGGCTGCAAAATTTACTACAGCATCAATAAATTCAAATTTATCGACACCGCCAGAAACAGGATTAGAAACCAATAACACATTATTTTTCAAAGTTTTAGTTCGTTTATCACTTAAATTTAGCTAAATTTATTGACACTACAAAATTCCATGACCAATGAAGCCTATTTTAAAATTATATCGAGGATACGCCAATGAGCAGGAATTAATTGTGATGGGACATGTCTTTAAACCTACAAAAAAAAGAGACTATGATTTTGAGGAAAAAAAATTCAAAAATGCTTTTTCAATCATCAATTTATTCCAAATAAAAACCCACTCCAATGCCGATGTTTATCTGGAATACAACAACAAAACAATCCACACAAAAACCCTAATCGACGGTTATTTTAAGTTTTGCATTCCGCTAGAAAACACCGAAAGTTATGGCTGGATTGATTATCAAGTTCGTTTTAATTATGGCACGGAAACCATTGTAAGTAAGGCAACTTATATGCGTCCAAAAAAAGGAAATTTAGGAATCATTTCGGATATTGACGATACTTTTTTGGTGTCGTACGCAAGTAATCCTTTCAAAAAAATATATTTTTTATTGTTTCGAAATGTCAATACTCGGAAAATTTACGAAAATGTTGTTCCTCATTACCAAGCATTAAGCAATGCTGGAAGAACAATTGGCGGGGGGCAAAATGCTTTTTTTTATGTATCGAGTAGCGAATGGAATTTGTATCGTTTTATCGTGAAATTTACTAAAATCCACCAATTGCCAAAAGCCGTTTTGTTGCTAAAAGACATCAAATCCAGTCTAACGGATTTCTTTTGGAACGGTAGTCGAGATCACAACCATAAATTTGAAAAAATAAAACACATCCTAGAATTTTATCCCGATTTAAAATACGTTTTAATGGGCGATGATGCGCAACAAGATCCCCTATTGTATGAAGCTATTTGCAAAATATTTCCGGTAACCGTTATAGCCGTTTACATCCGGAAAACAGGAAAACAGAAGAAAGAAAACGTTGAAAAAATTCTAAAAAACCTAGAAAGCTTAGACGTTGCTGTTTGCTATTTCACAAACAGCAGCGAAGCAATTGCACATTCAAAAAAGATGGGGCTGATTTTATAATCCTGCCTTATCAATTTCTTCTTGAACATTTTCCCATTCTAAAAGCAGTTTATCTAAATCGGATTTTTTCTTGTTGTAAGCCATAAAAAATTTAGCGTCTTCAATATGTTTATCATAATTAGAAGCTAGCATTTTATCATCATGCAAAATATCTCTTTCGAGTTGCTTGATTTGGCTTTCGACCTTACTCAATTTATTTTGAAGTGCTTTCCCTTTTTTCTGATCTTCATACGAAGCCTTATTACTTTCTTTTGGAGCCGTAGCTTTCAGAGCGTCTTTTTTCTCGACTTCACGCATATTCTCTAGGTTGCGTTGTTCTAGAAAGTAGTTGACATCACCCAAATATTCTTTTATTTTTTGATCTTTAAATTCATAAACAATATTCGACATTCCTTGAAGAAAATCCCTGTCATGCGAAACCAAAAGCAAGGTTCCTTCATATTTCTGAAGGGCCGCTTTCAACACATTCTTCGATTTGATATCCAAGTGATTCGTAGGCTCATCCATAACCAAGACGTTGATGGGCTGCAAAAGCAATTTACAAAGCGCCAGACGGTTTCTTTCGCCTCCAGAAAGGACTTTTACTTTCTTTTCGACATCATCACCACGAAACAAGAAAGAACCTAGCATATCGCGCACTTTAGAACGATTGGTATCTGTTGCAGCGTCTTCCATTGTGCGCAATAAGGTAATCTCACCATCCAAATACTCCGCTTGATTTTGGGCAAAATAACCCAATTGTACATTATGTCCCAATTTGATATTTCCATCATATTCAAACTCGTTGACAATCGCCTTGATAAAAGTCGATTTTCCTTGTCCGTTTTGTCCAACAAATGCAATCTTGCTTCCGCGTTCTACCAAAAGTGAAATGTCTTTCAAGATAGTTTTGTCTCCGTAACTTTTGGTTACCTGATCCGCTTCAATAACTACTCTTCCTGGCTCTTTTGAAAGGGGAAAAGAGATATTCATCACCGAATTATCATCTTCATCGACTTCGATACGTTCTATTTTATCCAATTTTTTAATCATCGATTGTGCCATAGATGCTTTCGAAGCTTTGGCACGGAATTTCTCGATTAATTTCTCGGTTTCTTCTATTTTTTTAGCTTGATTTTTTTGTGTTGCCAATTGCTTTTCGCGAATTTCATGACGCAATAACAAATATTCAGAATAGGGCTTATTAAAATCGTAGGCCTTCCCTAGCGAAATTTCGATAGTTCTATTGGTTACATTATCCAAAAACATTTTATCGTGCGAAACAATCACCACAACTCCAGCATAATTACGCAAGAAACTTTCTAACCAAATGATACTTTCGATATCCAAGTGATTCGTAGGCTCATCGAGTAGCAAAACGTCATTGGCTTGCAATAATAATTTGGCCAATTCGATACGCATTCTCCAACCTCCCGAAAAGGTTTCGGTTTGATTATTGAAAACTTCTCTTTTAAAACCCAGTCCGAGAAGAATTTTCTCGGTATCCCCCACATAATTATAACCACCCAATAAATCGAAACGATGGGTGTAATCGGATAAATCTTCAATAATCTGACTGTATTCCTCACTTTCGTAATCGGTTCTGGTAACCAAAAGATGATTGATTTCTTCCAGTTTCTTTTCTACGATTTTAATGTCAATAAAAGCTTCATAAGCTTCTTCGAGCACCGTTCTTCCTTGTTCAAAATCAATATCTTGACGAAGAAACCCCATGCGAACTTCTTTTTCTTGAGAAATAACTCCAGAATCTGGCGCAAAATCTTTGGCTAATATTTTTAGCATTGTCGATTTCCCGGCACCGTTTTTTCCAACAAGGCCAACGCGGTCTCCAGCACCTAATCGAAAGGTTACTTCTTCAAATAAATAAGTTCCTCCAAAAGAAACGGACAAATTGTGTATGTTAAGCATGATTATGTTACAAATGTTACATTGATAAAAGGGACAATATTGTACCTTCGCAGAAAATTTTTGCAAATGTTAAAAAAAGGATCCAAACTAAATAGTATTTTAACAGGAAGTTGTCCAAGATGTCAGAATGAAAGCATGTATTTAGACAAAAACCCGTTACATTTTTCAAAATTGCTCTCTATGCACGAAAAATGCAGTCACTGTGATTTGAAATATCAAATTGAACCTTCGTTTTTTTATGGTGCCATGTATGTAAGTTACGGACTAAATGTTGCACTAAGTGTTGCCGCATTTATAACTTCGTTTGTGATTTTTAATTCGAGTATAAAAACTGCTTTTATTTCGATAATTATAGCGAATATTATTTTATTTCCTTTTGTATTGCGATTAGCTAGAAACATTTACATCAATATATTTATTGCTTACAAGCCCGATTTCAAGAAATAAGTTAGATCTTTTTCTCAAACCTTTTTATATCAACCGCTTTTTCCAAAGGGATTTGATGTTCTATATTTTCAAATAATGCTTTTGCCATTGCCGGTCCAAGCATCACACCACGTGTGCCAAGTCCGTTGAGAATATGAATCGAATTATGATTGGAATAAGTTCCTACCAACGGTCTTCGGTCTTTTACCGTAGGACGAACTCCTGCCAAATTCGAAACGATTTCAAAATCGCAATGAATCACTTCTTTTATTTTTTCGATTAATTCCGCTTTTCCTTCATCG
>CAILTC010000164.1 GCA_903837025.1 uncultured Bacteroidota bacterium
AACGAAGCCGATTTAGAAAAAATAACCACCAAAACTGCCGGTATTCTTCTCGAAACTATTCAAGGTGGAGCTGGATTTATTCAACCTCAAAACGATTTCTTGAAAAAAGTCCGCGAACGCTGTACCAAAGTCGGCGCTATTATGATTCTCGACGAAATTCAACCCGGTTTTGGTAGAACAGGAAAACTTTTTGGATTCCAAAACTACGATGTCGTTCCCGATATTGTCGTAATGGGAAAAGGAATGGGAGGCGGAATGCCCGTTGGCGCTTTCACAGCTTCTTCAGAAATGATGGATTTATTGACTCATAATCCCAAATTAGGACACATCACCACCTTTGGCGGACATCCTGTCATTGCGGCAGCCTGCTTGGCGACTTTGCAGGAAATCACCGAAACCAACCTTATGGCAGATGCTTTGGTCAAAGAAAAACTCTTCAGAACGCTTTTGGTACACCCTTTGATAAAAGAAATTAGAGGAAAAGGATTAATGCTTGCGGCAATGACCAATAGCGCAGCGATAACAAACGAAGTGATTCTGCGCTGTCAAGACAAAGGACTTATTTTATTCTGGTTACTTTTCGAAGAATGTGCTATTAGAATCACACCTCCATTGACCATTTCCGAAGACGAAATACGAGAAGGTTGTGCGATAATACTCGAAGTGATGGATAAGATTTTAAAGAACCAATAATTTTTTTTAGGAGCTATTTCCTGCTATCCGTTACAATCCACGCCCAAAAGCGTGGGATTTTCACTGCTATCAGGGCTATGGCATCCGAATTAAAAAGGAAATTTATCATTAAACACATAATGACCACCCAGGCTGGTTTTTGTTTTAGAATAATCTAACAAAATTAAGAATCGAATATAACACCTAAAAAACAAATATTAAACACGATTTTTTGTTAATTAAATTGTTCACAACAATTCCGAAATTTTCCTCACAATTACACTAAGGTTACCTAATTTTAATTTGGGCAAACTCAAAAAAACAAAACATGCAATTAAGCGAAGAAGAAGAGGACTATAACCTATCCTTGTCTAAATTTGAGTCGATGTTGAAAACCAACAAAGTGCTCTTTTTTGACTCAGAGGAATTTGAAGAAATCATTCTTCACTACCTCGATATGGGAAAAGCTGCCTTGGCAAAAAAAGCCCTAAAACTTGGTCTAGAGCAACACCCTAGATCAACCGGACTAAAATTAGTTCAAGTAGAAATGCTGATTTATGATGACAAACTCGAACTGGCCGAAAAACTCCTTAACGAGTTGTACGCCATCGAGCCAACAAATGAAGAAATATACATTCAAAAAGCAAACATTTTTTCTAAAAGAGACAACCACGAAAAAGCGGTCGAATTACTGAATATTGCTTTAAAATACACAGATGACTATGCCGATGTACACAATCTAATCGGGATGGAATACCTTTTTATGGACAATCTAGAAATGGCCAAAGAAAGCTTTATCAAATGCTTAGAAGAAGATCTCGAAGATCAATCGGCTTTGTATAACGTGGTTTATTGTTTTGAATTTTTAGACCAAAATCAAGAAGCCATCACCTATTTAAAAAAATACATCGATGAAAATCCGTATAGTGAAATTGCTTGGCATCAATTAGGTCGCCTACATTATGGCGTAAAAGAATACGAAGATGCTATTCGGGCCTTTGATTATGCTACTTTGATCGACGATGAATTTCTAGGTGCTTTTATGGAAAAAGCGAAGGCATTAGAACGATTAAAAAAGTACAAAGAAGCCATCGAAAGCTACAACAGAACCATCGAATTAGATGATGCGACTTCGTATGCATTATTACGAATAGGAAAATGCTATGAGAAATTAGGCAACAAAGTTCAGGCTTTGAAACATTTCAATAAAACGGTGCACGAAGATCCACTTTTAGACAAAGGTTGGATTGCCATAACCGATTTTTACGTTCGTCAAAAAAACTTCGAAAAAGCCTTATTTTTCGTTAATAAAGCCTTGGGAATAGACAATCAAAATCGTTTGTATTGGAAGCGATATGCATCTATAAACAAACATTTAAATCACTTTGAAGAAGCTGAATTCGGCTATCGAAAAGCGGTTGAATTTGGCGATTATCAATTAGACACTTGGTTGTTTTGGGTAGATATTTTACAGTTTTTGGGAGAATTCGAAAGTGCCATTCAAACTTTATTACAAGCTACTGAATATTTTCCAGAAGAAAATGTAGTCGAATATCGTTTGGCTGGATTGTATTTTATGATTCAAGACACAACGAAAGCTAAATTTCACTTAAGCAATGCTTTACGGTTAAATTTTGATAATTATGTGATTTTAGAAGATTTATTTCCTGTAGTATGGTCCCGAAAAATGGTACAAAACTACATTGCAAAACATAAAAAATAAGAACTCTTTACACCTCGAATTTCACAAATTAGCACAAATTGATGGGTGCTAATTTGTGAAATCCGTGTTTAAAAAATAAATTAAAATGTTAGACACAATACGAAAACGCTTTGGATTACTAGGACGCAACATTAATTATTCCTTTTCTAAAGGTTATTTTACCGAAAAATTTGAAAAAGAAAAACTTGAAGGTTGTACTTATGAGAATTTTGATATTCAAGAAATAACTGCTTTTCCTGAAATCATAAAAAACAATTCCGATATAAAAGGGATGAATGTTACTATTCCGTATAAAGAAGTTGTGATTCCGTTTTTAGATAAATTATCAAAAAAAGCAGCTATAATAGGCGCAGTAAACACCATAAAAATTACTAAAAAAGGCAAGCTGAAAGGCTATAATACCGATTATTATGGTTTTATGGAATCGTTAAAACCCTTTTTGCTACCGCACCACAAAAGAGCTTTGATTTTAGGAACCGGTGGTGCCTCAAAAGGAGTTGCTTTTGCCTTAGATGAATTGGGTATTTTATACACTTTTGTTTCTAGAGAAAGTAAAGAAAACGCAATTGCTTACGACCGAATTAACGCAACCACATTCGACAATTACCAAATCATAATCAACTCTACACCAGTTGGAACAAGCCCAAATACAGAGGCTTTTCCGTTGATTCCCTACGAATACTTCACCAAAAATCACATTGCTTACGACTTGATTTACAATCCTGCCGAGACCCAATTCCTCAAAAAAGCTGCCGCAAAAGGGGCTCAAACCAAAAACGGACTAGATATGCTTATTTTTCAAGCAGAGAAAGCATGGAAGATTTGGAATAAGTAAAAATAATTAGCTACTTTAGTGCAATAAAAGTACTGATTATGAATTGGGAAGCGAAAATCATCACTCATAAAGGCAGCAAAAGAATAGGCGTATATTTCGAAAAGAATGCTGAATTCATCGCTCGAATTAAAAAAATTGATGGAGCTAGATGGAGTCAATCTCTAGTAGCTTGGCATATTCCTGATACCGAGGAAAACAGGATTAGATTTAAAATTATACCACGCTCCCACTCCATTCCATCGGCTGAAGGAATCGCACAAATCGAAAAATTTAAGCAATATTTGCGCTCCAAACGGTATAGCGAAAGTACGATAACTACCTATATCGAGGCTTTAAAATCCTTTTTGGTGTTTTATAGAGAAAAACCCATTACCGAAATAACGAATGAGGATGTGATTATTTACAACAACGAGTATATTTTAAAAAATAATCTTTCGGCTTCGTATCAAAACCAGATTGTGAATGCTATCAAATTATTCTTTAAAACCATCCGAGAAACCAAAATAGAAATAGATAAAATACACCGACCCAAACGTGCCAAGGTACTACCAAACGTTTTGAGCAAAGAAGAAGTAAAATTGATATTGAATGCACACATTAACATCAAACACAAAATGATGCTTTCGCTGATTTATAGTTGTGGTTTGCGTTGTGGCGAATTGTTGGCATTGAAACCCGTCAATATTGACTCTAAAAGAAATATAGTTTTACTCAAAAATGCGAAAGGCAAAAAAGATAGAATTACACCTCTATCTCCAAAAATATTAGAGATGCTTAGGGAATATTACACGGTATTCAAACCAACTACTTTTTTGTTTGAGGGACAAACAAAAGGACAGCAATATGATTCTCGAAGTTTGCAGCTTATCTTGAAACAAGCACTGCAAAAAACAGGCATAACAAAACCAGTTACCTTACACTGGTTAAGGCATAGTTACGCTACTCATTTACTCGAAAGCGGCACCGATTTGAGATACATACAAGATTTATTAGGTCATAGTAGCAGCAAAACTACCGAAATCTATACGCACGTTAGTACGAAAAGTATTCAACAAATTAAAAGTCCTTTTGATAATTTATAAGGAAAAAATATTATATTTGAATAATAGATAATGCGAAACAAACCTTCGCCAATCTACCCACAATGGGGTGTATATACGAAGGTTTGTTTCGCCTATATACTAGTTATAGGCTAGTTTGGAGAAAAATCGTAGAATTCAAGAACTATAAAAAGGCGTAACCGAAAAGCCATACGAGTAGGAAATTTAAATTTATCATTATGGAAACAAAACCTAAACCAAGTAAAGCAAAAGTAATTTTTGGAGTAATAATTTTAATCGGTATGATTTGGTACTTTCTAGGAGGAGGATTAGAAAAACAAGCTTCCAACAATAT
>CAILTC010000165.1 GCA_903837025.1 uncultured Bacteroidota bacterium
CTACTAATAAAAAAGGATTAAAAATAATGTTAAGGTTTTTAAAAATTAACAAACCAACAGCTATTGATTGTATATATTTGCTTTCCCAAAAAAACACACATGAAATTTATAAAAAAGGCAAATATACTTCAATTAATGCTGCTAATTGTAGTTTTTATCTCTTGCAAAAAAGAAACTCTTTCTAAGCAAATTAGCGAAATTAATATCGGGGTTCCAAAAGATACCTTGCCTAAAATGCAACCTTTAAATAAAGAAGAAGCAAAACTAACTGTTGAATATATTAACTCAAAAAGAAGAAGCATAGAAGCTTTTTACAAAAAAAATTGGCCTAATAACAGTTTAAATGGTGGTTTTCTTGTAGCAAAAAACGGCCAAATCATCTATGAAAAATATGAAGGTTTTTCTAATTTCAGAAACAAAACAGTAATGACCGCTGATACTCCTTTGCATCTCGCATCAGTGAGTAAAGTAATTACCGCTACGGCAGTTTTGAAATTAATAAATGCAGGAAAAATAAATTTAGATCAAAAAGTAAATACAATTTTAAAAAAATTCCCCTACCCAGAAGTTACTATTAGAACACTATTGAACCATAGAAGTGGCATGCGTAGTTATTCGTATTTCACGGATAAAAAAGAAATTTGGGATAGACATAAAATACTAACCAATCAAGATATTTTAACTCTTTTAGCAACAAAAGGCATCACATTAGAGTATAAAACCAACACCCGATTTGCTTATTGCAATACCAATTTTGCCATTTTGGCCTTGATTATCGAAAAAACAACTGGCTTAAAATATAAAGAGGCAATGAAGCGAATCGTTTTTGAGCCGCTGGGTATGAAAAACACCTTTGTTATGGATTATGATAAAGACCGAAAAAACGTAGCTCCATCCTACAAAGGAAATAGAGTCGAGATTGGCATGGATTATTTAGACGCCATTTACGGAGACAAAAATATTTATTCTACACCTCGAGACTTATTAAAATTAGACCGAGCAAGAAGTGCCTCAACATTTCTCGAACCTGAGTTACTCAATCAGGTGTATAAAGGATATAGCAATGAACATAAAGGCAGGAAAAATTATGGACTTGGGATCCGAATGGTACAATGGGAAACCGGACAAACTTTATATTACCATAATGGTTGGTGGCACGGAAGTACAACCTCATATGTACCGCTGAGAAAAGAAAATGTTACCATCATTGCCTTATCAAATAAGTTTTCGAAAAGCCCATACAACATTCGAAAATTATCGGCATTGTTTGGCGATTATCCTTTTAATTTGGAGAAAGAGGAAAAAGAGGAGTAATAAAAATAAATCTATTATTGGTGACCGCTTTCGGAAGCAAAATCGGATAAAAAAGTATATCTTTGCACACTCAATTTTCGGAATAGTTTTTGAGGAATGAGATATAAAATGGGGTCGACTGGTTTTGACAGCAAGTCGAATTGAGAAGTAAGCACGTCGAGAACTGGGACAATTCTCGTAAATAAAAGGTTTCAAAACACATACACGGCGAAGGAAACTACGCTCTTGCTGCATAATCTGAATCATAGTAAGATTAGCCTCGCTCCTATCAGATAGGAGAGCAGGATTTACCTCGAAAGCTTTGGTTTATAGCGGTCGATACAGGTGAATCGTAAATTTAAACCTAGATTTTCGTATGCTTCGGGCGGATTTCGAAATTAAGAAGCTAAGTGTTGTGCGACTGTTCCTGGTCAAACACAACATCGAAAATTCAATCAGGAAATAAACGCGTAGAAAGCCTTTTAGTTGCTTGTTTGGACCCGGGTTCGATTCCCGGCGACTCCACTTTTAACCCTGTAAATAATTAATTTACAGGGTTTTGTTCTTTAAAGTATGATTTTAGTAGTTTTAAGTTATAATACAATGATGATGGACATAGAACCAATTGTCAATTTCAACATTTGACTTAATATATTTCTGTCCAAAAAGCTTCATTTATATTGCTTGTGACATACCTGATATTCAAACAAAAAATGCACATTAAGTTAAAATGCCTTTTTATAATTGATTGATTATTCGTTTCTTTTACGAAGCACATTTGTTATTTAATGAATTGAAAACTTATTTTAATGTTTTCTGACTAGGCATGAAATTTTTAAATTTTTTAAAATTATTAGTATACATGTTTATATCTACAGTATAATAAAAAGCTCCTTTTTTCGAATTTAATTTGTCTTTTTCTTTTAACTTCAATAATAATTTAGTGGATAACAACTTTCGGGTAAAATTTCCTTTATCAAATTTAGAATTATAGACTGCTTCATATAGACTTAGCAATTGCGGGATGGTAAATTTATCAGGCAGCAATTCAAACAAAATCGGATGTAATAAAGCATTATGTCGTAATTTTTCTTTTGCCAATTCCACAATTTTAGTATGATCAAAAATCAATTCAGGTAATTGGTTTATCGGAAACCAAGCGAGATGATAGTTCTCATTAATTTGCTTCTTGTATTTTTGAATATCTATTAAAGCAAAATAACCAATAGAAATCGTTCTTTCAACAGTGTCTCTATCAGGTTCAGAAAAACAATAAAGTTGCTCCATATACATTCCGTCTAAACCGGTAAGGACTTTTAGAACTCTAATTGCGGCTTTTTCAGAACTTTCAGTATCGCTTATAAAACCACCAACTAAACTCCATGGCTCCTTTAAGGTTTTGACTCCTCTTTTTATAACTAGTAATTTCAATTCCTTTCCATCATATCCAAAAATGATACAATCGACAGCAAATAAATAGTGTTTTTGTTCTGAATAGTCAAGCATGCTGATTGATATTTTAATACTTTATTTGTGCTAATAACTAATTGTTTAAACCAAGGTCTACCAAAATTTCACATACAAAGC
>CAILTC010000166.1 GCA_903837025.1 uncultured Bacteroidota bacterium
ACCCTTGATTCAAGAAATGAAAATAAAGGCTGATCCAATAAATCATAAAATAGCATGGAAAGGATGGTTGGCAAAAGACAAGGCAAATGATTTAGTAAAACATTCCGATTTATTAATTCATACCAGTTTAAAAGAAGGGACTACAAATGTAATTTTAGAAGCTTTAGGTTTTGGTGTTCCAGTGGTATGTCATAATACGTGCGGAATGGGAGTTGTCATTAATAATAAAAATGGATTTAAAATTCCATACAAAGATTTTGAAACATCAATAAATTATATTTCAGAATTGCTTCAATCTATTTTTAAAAATCCACATATATTAAATGATAAATTTAGTACTATCGGACAAACTACTGAAATGCTTAGCTGGGATAACAAAGTCAAATATATTGCACAAAAAATGAATCAAGTTATTATCGATAACTAATTGAAAATTGTTTGTTATTCTAAAAAAAAACATTAAATGATACATTTAGCTCCAATAGTTTTATTTACCTACAAGCGTTTAGAAACACTAAGGAAAACTGTAGCTGCTTTGGCGGCTAATTCGCTGGCAGTGCAAAGTGATTTAATTATTTATTCTGATGGTGCCAATAAACCAGAAGATCGAATAATCATTGATGAAATAAGAAGTTATTTAAAAACAATTACCGGATTCAAAACGGTTACTATTCATGAATCTATGACCAATCAAGGTCTTGCTTCATCTATTATTCATGGAGTAAGTGCCGTAATGATACAATACCACAAAGCTATAGTTTTAGAAGATGACCTGATTACAAGCACTAATTTCCTCGACTTTATGAATGAAGGCTTAAACAAATATCAGGAACAGAAAAAAGTATATTCTATTTCGGGTTATGCATTTGACTTTAAAAATAAAACGATAAACGAAGACGCTTATTTCTTAAATCGATCTTGGTCTTGGGGTTGGGCTAGCTGGGAAGATCGATGGGCTGAAATTGATTGGGAGGTCAAAGATTATTCTTTCTTTGAAAAAGATTCTATACAAAAAAAAGGCTTTTCTAAATTAGGTTCAGATGTTTATGGAATGTTAAAAAAACAAATGAACGGTCAGGCAGACTCCTGGTATATTCGTTCTACTTTTAATCAGTTTAAAGTGAAAGGTATAAGCTTGTATCCTTCTGTATCTAAAATTGATAATAATGGTTTTGATGCAATTGCGACGCATACAAGTGGTTTAAAAAGTAGGTATCTAACTTCATTCGACTGTTCTAATAAAGCACATTTTAATTTTCCCGAACGAATTGAAATTAATAGCATACTGCAATCCGAATTTGCTAATAAGATGGGGGTCAGAACCCGATTAATCAATAAGTTCAAAGAGTTATTTTTATGATTAAGTTTATAAAGCGATTCCGAATATGGGTTTTAGTAAATACTATTTGGAAGAAATATTCAATAGGTTCTCATTTTCATGCTGGACTAGGAGTGAGACTCTGGGCAAGAAACGAATTGATAATAGGGAATTATTTTTATATGGGCCATGGAAGTATCATTCAATCCGATTGTACCATTGGGAATTATGTAATGTTTGGTAATAATGTTGCTGTCGTAGGTAAATACGATCACAATTTTCAGCAAATAGGCAAGCCAATACGGTTGTCAAGTCAAATCAGAGAGGCTTCTTACGATTGGAAAGGAAATACTTTGAAGACCACAATTGGTGATGATGTTTGGGTGGGTTATGGCAGTATTATTATGAGTGGTGTATTTATAGGAAACGGTTGCATTGTTGCAGCTGGATCTGTAGTCACTAAAGATTTAGAACCCTATTGGATATATGCTGGTGTTCCTGCAAAAAAACTTCGAAAACGATTTGAAACATTAGAAAATGAGAATGCCCATATTGCAATTTTAAAAAAGAATAATAGCATACAATAATTTAGAAAATAGATTAAAAATAACCTCCTATTTTAAAATTGAAACAAGCGCCAACCTCCCAAATGAGCCCAAATACTTTATCACTATTAAATTTTTCGATATACCGAAAGGACTTGCATCAAATTGATTGGAGCAAGAAAATGCTAATCAATACCATCAACCAATATTCTTTTTGCATCGCTCAGGAAGATGGGGCTTTCAAAAAAGCGTTGCAAGGTTCGGATGTGTTATTGCCAGATGGAATGGCAATTGTAGCTGCAGAACGGTTATTGACCAATACCAAAATAACCAAGATTGCTGGGGCACAATTGCACGATTTTTTGCTGAATAGGTTGAATCAAACAGGCGGAAGTTGTTTTTATTTGGGAGCATCCGAGACAACTTTAGAGGCCATTAAAAACAGAATTAAAATCGAGTTTCCTAATGTTGTCGTTTATAATTATTCGCCTCCTTTTAAAGCTTTTTTTTCGGAGATTGATAACCGTAAGATGATTGCGGCGGTTAATGCTATTGTTCCGGATGTTTTGTTTATAGGAATGACAGCACCTAAGCAAGAAAAATGGGCGTTCGAACACAAAGCACTTTTACAAGCACAAACGATTTGTTCTATAGGAGCAGTGTTTGATTTTTATGCTGGAACCGTAAAAAGACCTTCGGATTTTTGGATTCAGTTGCGTTTAGAATGGTTCATTCGTTTAATCAAAGAACCCCAACGCATGTGGAAACGCTACCTGTATTACGGACCTATTTTTATAGGCTATGTGCTTCGAGAAAAAGTGAGCTTGTTGTTGAAATGGGTGAAGTAATGGAAAAGGATAAACTGGATTAAAGGTTTATGAACCAGGAACTTTGCTCAAACTGGCGAAGCATTTAAGATGTTAGCGTCTAATAAAATCGAACAATTTTTTATTAGTAACATAAAAATCTCCGTGCTAAAAATTCAAGCAGATTGATTGCTAAATACAGCATAAAAAAATATTTTAAAGACTGTATTTGCAGCACAACTTTTCTTAATTTATCTCATTGAAAACGAATAAAATACTACAATTTCTTGTGCTATCGCTGTTGCTTTTTTGGGTTGCTGAAATCTTTTATTTGTCTTGGTTGCCTAATGGTGATTTAGGCAAGGAAACGCATTTTCCCTTATGGCTCTTAGACTGGAGTAATACTTATTTTAATTTGCGAACAGCTATTCCGTTTATGGCACTGAGTTTTTTGTTGCAAGCTTGGTATTGGAGAACAAGTTCCTCTTGGAGGAGAAAAATAAAACTTCCTTTCTGGCTTATAAATTGTTGCATTGGTACTGTGATAGTATGCATTGCTGAAGGAGGACAATTTTTTATTAGAAATAGACATCCGGATATTATGGATGTGACTTTCGGGATTTTGGGAAGTATATTGGGGTGTGTCTTGTACTATTTATTTGATAGTTTCATCCAATTAATTTTTATAAAAAAATGAGAAACAGACATAAATTCACCTTTATTTTTTGCTATGTAATTGCTGATTTATTGGCGATAGTTGGCGGAAGCTTACTTTTTCTTATGATTTCGGAGAAAGCGCCTTTAAATGAAGATGCATTCGTACTAAATACGATTATTATTTCCGCAATTTGTTGGTTGATTTCTGCCTTGTATTTTAGATTATATGAATTGGATCATTTTTTTAATTTAGAAGGATTTTATCGCAATACTTGGCGCGTGTTAGTAATGCAACTGTTTCTTTGGTACAGCATTATTTTTATTTTTCAGAAAATGATTGCTTATAAACTCGGAAATGGTGCTCTTTTATTTCAATTAAGTTTTTTACTTTTTTATTTTCTATTATCTAGAGTTTTGTTTGCTATTATTTTAGAACATATAAAAAAATGGATTGATAAACCATTTAATGTGGCCATTTGGGGATTTAATAAAACCAGTATCGAACTGGCCTCACAAATCGAAACGAATTCACTGTTTATTAATTTTTTAGGGATAATCAATGATAACACCGATTTTGATTATAAAAATAAAGAGGAATTTAATGAGGCGCTCTGCAAAGCAATTGAGACTGCTTCGAAAAAAAATATTCATGAAATGTATGTTGTGGCAAAATCCAATTATATCACCGATCTGAATACTTATTTTGAGTTGGCCGATAATTATTGCATGCGTTTGAAATTTGTCCCTGATTTTTCGATGATTTCAAAAGTTAATTTTAGCAGTCGCAACTTTAATAATTTTCATATTATAACCCCTAGACATGAGCCGCTTCAAGATTCGTATAACCGATTAATAAAAAGGATATTCGACATCCTTTTAAGTTCTTTTGTTATCCTTTTTATCCTGTCGTGGTTGTATCCTCTTTTGGCAATAATTATCAAAATACAAAGCAAAGGTCCAGTCATATTCAAGCAAAAACGAACGGGGAAAAAAAACAAATCCTTTGAGTGTTATAAGTTTCGGAGTATGCAAATGAATACCATCAGTGATAGTCAACAAGCCAAAAAAGGGGATGCAAGGGTCACTAAAATAGGCAGGTTTATACGCAGAACAAGCCTTGATGAACTCCCTCAATTTTTTAATGTTTTACTTGGCGATATGAGCGTTGTGGGACCAAGACCTCACATGCTCAAACATACCAGCGATTACAACGAGCAGATAAATAATTTTATGGTACGACATTTTATAAAACCAGGTATCACAGGATTAGCCCAAGTATCTGGTTTCAGGGGCGAAATAAAAAAAATATCGGATATGAAACGACGGGTGAATGCCGATGTTGATTATTTGCAAAATTGGAGCCTTATTAAAGATATTAAAATTTGTTTTTTGACTGTAATAAATACCCTTCTTGGGGATGACAAAGCTTTTTAACCCTAAATTAAATCACTATGAATATTACGTATTATTTTGCAGGAGTGCTAACTGGTGTTTCTGCTGCTTCTTTTTTTATTGGTAAAGAATTGTACCGCTTTTATATTAAAAATAAAGTACAAAAAAAACAATTAGAACGAATGGGAAAACTCAATAAAAAGATGGAAAATTCATTTTCTATGGACACCGTCGAAATGTAAAAATCGAAACGAGAATCTGTAGCGTCAGGGTGTGAATGACAATCATTACTAGCGAGTTACAATACAATAAATTTAATTATTACACATGAAACAATCTATTTGTTCGGTACTATTTTTTGTCTTTTTATTATCTTCCTGCACCTCCCAAAAGGATATTTTATACTTTCAGGACGCCGCTAATTTCAAATCAAAACCAGTAGAGAATTCGGGTGTTATGGTTCAACCCAATGACATTTTGAGTATCATGGTGAGTGCATCAATACCAGAAACAGCCATTCCCTATAATCTTCAAACAGGAATTAATAGTACAACTAATATTGAAGTAATGAAACTTCAGGGCTATTTGGTTTCTCCTCAAGGAACTATTGTTTTTCCGGTTTTGGGTACTATTTCTGTGCTTCATAAAATGACATCCGACATAGAAACAGACTTGAAAAAACAACTAGAATCCGGAGGACACTTAGTTAATCCTATTGTGAGTGTTCGGATTATGAATGCTAAAGTCACCATTTTGGGCGAAGTAAATAGACCTGGAACCTATTCTTTTTCAGAGCAATTTATGACGGTTCCACAGGCTTTGGGCTATGCTGGAGATTTAACCATTTATGGTAAAAGGAAAGATGTTTTGCTTATTAGAGAAGCGGAAGGCGTGCGGACAATAACTCACTTAGATCTTACAACTGCCAACTGGATGAATGATCCCAAATATATTATTAAACAAAATGATGTGTTAGTAATAAATCCGAATAATCCTAAAGTGAAATCGGCTGGTTTTGTAAATAATACAGGTGTTGTGCTAACTATTGCTTCTTTGCTTTTAAGCACTTTCATAATCATAAGAAGATAATTTACCATGAACATAAACAATACAGACAGAAACGATTATTTCGACTTTATTGAGGAGGAAGCACCAATTAATTACCAACAACTTATTTATAAATATTTAAGGTATTGGCCTTGGTTTATTGGTGCGGTATTGGTCTCCTTTTTTATAGCTTCTATGAATCTACGCTATACCGATATAATCTATTCTACTACAGCGAATGTCAAAATTATAGACGATAAAAAGAATTCTAATTTCACTTTAGATATGACTAAGATTTTTAGTAAATCTACGATTAACTTAGAAAATGAAATTGCGCTATTCAAATCGGTTCGGCTCTCTGAGGAGGTTGTTAAGGGTTTGAATTTGAATGTTATATATGCGACAGACGGAAAAGTAAGAGCAAGAAATATTGCGAATCCGCCATTTGTGGTGGCTTATGCTATGCCGCAAGAAAGTTTAAAGGAGAGTTATAATTATCTTGTCACGATAACAAAATCAGGCTACATCATAGTAGATGAAAAATCAGGAAAAACAATTAAAATAAAAGGATTTTGGATGAATGCGCCGTTAGCTAATTTCCCAATAACAATTCATCCCTCTTTACAAAAAAACATAGCTACTTTTCTGAATGAAAGTTTTAAAGTGAGTATAATCCCAATAAGCGCATCGGCATTAGGATTAAGTAATTCAATAGATGTTGAGCCGGTAGGAAAGGAAAGTGATATTATTTCTTTGACATTAAAAGGTACAAATGGGCAACGTTCCGAAGATATTCTTAATAATTTAATAAAAGTATTTGGCGAAGATGGTGTCAAAGATAATCAGCAAGTATCTCGCAGAACTATCAATTTTGTCGATGAGAGATTTGTTTTTTTAAAGGAAGAATTAGATTCTATTGAAACGTCGAAAAAGAATTATAAAAAAACGAATAATATCAGTTTTATTCAAGGCGATGCTGGAGCTAGTGTTTTGGTGAAAACAGCCAAAGAACAAGCGCTTTTTGATATTGAATCGCAATTGTTATTGGCTCAATTACTTCAGGATAATTTAAAAACGCAAACTGTTTTCGAACTTTTACCCGCTAATATTGGGATTCAGAGCGAAACCATCAATAAACTAGTTGAAGCCTATAATGTATCGGTATTAGAATATCAAAAACTACAAACGAGTGCAGGAATAAATAATCCCGCCATTCGGTTATTAGGCAATGAAATTACGGATGAGAAAAAGAATATTCTAAATTCGGTCAAAGGCTATAAACAACAATTACAAGTTTCTCGTGCTCAAAGTATAATGGCCGAAAAAACGGCTCAAGGTTCTTTTTCTGCTTTACCCGAAAAAGAAAAAGTCTTGCGAAGCATAGAGCGTCAACAGGATTTAAAAGAGAGTTTGTATTTACTGCTG